>DASTKE010000105.1:0-3285 GCA_035716105.1 Ktedonobacteraceae bacterium
ACTCCTGGAGCGTTGACCGCGTATAGCTCCAATATCACTATAGAGATTGGCTTACAATCCGACAATAACCAGGATCCAAGCTACGCCGATAATATCACTGTTTCAGAGGCGCTGGCCGATGCGCTGGTCACAAGTCCTATCCTGACTTCACACGAATTCGATAGCGACGTATCGCAGCAAATCGGCAAAGACACGAGCGAGATTGCGCAGCGCTACGGGGCCAATGCCGACCTCGGCGACTGGCAAAACGTGAGCGCCATAGGCGAGGCGTTATCGTCGGTACGTGCGCATAACCTGGTCACAGTCACCGCGAACTGGACAACGCCCGCGGGTGCCTGGGCCATCGCCAATGCCGTCGGCGAGATCAGCGTTGACCATATTGGCAACTATGTCAACTACATCATTGCTCGCAATGCCTCTAATCTAGCAAGCAACGGGCAACCAGATGTCACAGCCCAGGTCATCAGCAGTGCCACAAATCCTGCGACCGTCCCAGGCGCTTCCGCCAATAAGAAAACGCTGCTGATCCTGCTGCTGATAGTCGCGCTGGTAATCGGCATTGCCCTGGCATTTCTGGCCGACTACCTGGATGATCGTATTCGCAACAAAGATGATGCCACACATCTGCTTCAACTGCCCATCTACGGGGAAGTCCCGCGCACGCCCGACGTGGGCAATAGCCAGTCCGCACGTCGTTCTACGTCACCGGCGGCATAGGATTTAGGAAGACAGATTTTGGGGTTATGTGCCTTGACAGTATTCTCGTAGACCGACTATAGTAGCAACGTAAAACGGCGGAGAGATCCAATCCCGGTAGCATCTCCGCCTGTTTCTATGTATAATAAATAGAGGAGCTTACTTCCTTGGGTACTCGCTCACATGAGCAGGCAGCGCTGCTCACCGATTATGATGCCAGTTCCGCGTACAGCGAGGCATTTCATACGCTGTTTGCCAATATTCGCTTCAATTGGGACAGTGAGAAGAACAGGCAACTCACCCTCCTGATTACAGCACCAACGTCCTCTTCCGGGCAAGCAACCATTGCCGCGAACGTGGCGATTGCCTCTGCCCAGAGCGGAACACCAACCATTCTCGTTGATGCTGACCTGCGGAACTCCAGCCTTGAGCAACGCTTTGGCACCGGGCAGCAGAGAGGACTTTCAGACCTGCTGGTCGAGGAACAGATAACGGAGCACGATATCGCTTCCTGCCTGCAACCGACGTTCATTCCAGGACTGCGTTTGCTCGGTGCTGGCTCTGCAACCGGCGCAGCCTCGCTCTTTCACCTTACAAAAGTAGAAGAGGTAATCTGCTGTCTACGTTCACAGCTGGCAACCGAAGCAACTGCGCCTGGCATCGTTATTTTTCACAGCCCGGCAGTGCAGGCAGGGGCAGACGCATCGGTCATTGGCGCGCTGGTTGACCAGACGCTGCTGATCATAGCCAAAAATCGCACGACGAGAACCCAGGCGAAAGAGGCTCAGGAGCAACTGGAACGAGTACACGCCAATCTGGTCGGTCTCATCATGCTGGATTTCTAATACATCTTCCTTACGATAACCAGGAATGGGATAGCCATCTCACCAACAAGGAGAATGAGAATGCCGGGATCTCGCGGTCAAGATAACGAGCCAAATCAACCATATGCGCAGCGACTTGCCCCGACGAATGGAACGGGCAAGCATCGCGTTCCCCAGCGCCCTCCAAGAATGTCGCGCGTTGATCTTGATCATCCACCTGCCACACCACGAGTTGCCCGGCCCAGGCGCGAGGAAAAACGCCCGGTCAACTGGCGACGCCGCTTGCTCATTTTTGGTGGTCTCTTCATTCTCTGCGGCCTGCTCGCCTGCGGCATCGGCTTTGCAGCGGTCAATTTGTTCTCAGCCAGCAATGCCAGCGCAGGAGCCGCTACAACCACGGCAGATTTCCTCCAACAACTGAAGGATCGCAACTACGCTTCAGCCTTTGACGATCTCGGCGCGAACATCACCGTCCAGACCACGCAGGACGAGTTCACCCGAACCGCTCAGCGCGACGACACCTGCTACGGCCCTGTTACCGACTACACCGAAGTCCCCAACAGTGCCACCACGCAGAACAACACCCAGAGCTACAGCTACACCGTCACCCGCAGCAAGCTCTCAAAACCCTACCAGCTCAAGCTCACCCTCCAGCAAGACAACTATGGCGACTGGAAAATCATCAGCTACGGCAATGACCTGGGACCAAAAGTCCCAACATGTTGATGGAAGTGTAACAAATGGAGGGCAGTAAGCGGTAAAGCTACTTACTGCCCTCCATTTTGTTACACTTCCATCAACATGTTGGCATTACCCTTAATGTATGATATAAAAGAGCAATAGAAAGCTTGCAAGAAGAGCTTGATGGAGGTAGCCATGACAACTAGAGTGCGCGTGAAAACCATCGTTTTACCGGGCGGCAAAATCGAAATTACTAATCCCGATCTCGTTCCAGGGCAGGAAGCAACTGTTGTTATCACAGTAGAAGACAGCGAGCCAACTCCACTAGGACACGTCATCGATATTCTTACCGCGTTACCTGGCCATCAGCTTTTCCAGAACGCCGAAGAGGTAGATGCATACATTCAGGAGGAGCGCGATTCGTGGGAGGGTTAATTTTACCTGCTGAGGGTACTGTCTACCTTGATACGAATAGTTTCATTTACAGCGTTGAGCGAATTGATCCTTATCGGGCAATACTCGATACCCTTTGGCAAACCGTAAGCACCGGACAATTTACTGTTATCACCAGTGAACTCACCCTACTCGAAGTATTAGTTAAACCCTTGAAAGTCGGTGATGCCACTACTGCTGCAACATTCCGTGCGGTACTGCGGAATACACCCGACGTACAAATGCTCCCCATCACTCAGGTTGTATTGGAAAAGGCTGCAAATCTGAGAGCAACTTTGAATCTTAAAACACCAGACGCAATCCACGCTGCCACCGCTGTTTTACAGAGTTGTAAGCTCTTCGTGAGCAATGATGCTGCCTTCCGTCGAGTTCCTAGCTTAAACGTGGCGGTTCTGAATGAAATAATCTCTCCACCATTGAATATTTCTACAAGCACAGAGAATGATGAGTTGAACGAAGACCTCCCAACAGCAGGTGATTCAGCAGAACAACAGGTATAATTTCAGCATTTTAATAACCCCGCCACGACTCAGACCTATTCCTCACGGAAGAACCTCACAATTTTGATTGCGAACCTTTACACGGTTCGCTCATTTGTGAGTGGGCGGATTGGCAGTATGCGTGCGGATTT
>DASTKE010000106.1:0-4978 GCA_035716105.1 Ktedonobacteraceae bacterium
CAGCGTAAACGCGGCGGTTCCGGTCAGCACTGCTACCCTTGCCACAGGCACAAAGGCACTGACGCTGCTCTCCTCCGGTACAACACCGCTCATCGTACAAGCGCAGCAGGGCGAGGGAACCGTATCCTACCTGGCCTTCGATCCCACACTTGAGCCGGTTACTGGCTGGAGCGGAGCCAGTATGCTCTGGAAAGGATTGTTGCTGCGCGGTCTCGGCGACCAGTTGCTTTCTTCCTCCAATAGCCCCGGCTATTTCCCCATCAGAGGCCAGAACATCATCGGTGGGATGAGCAGCCTGCTGCAAACACTGATGCCCAATACGCTGCCTTCTCCCTGGCTGCTGCTCGTCCTGCTGGGCGGCTACCTGCTCATTCTCGGCCCGGTGCGCCTCATTGTCGTGCGCTGGCGCAAGAAGCGCAGTTGGAGCTGGCGTATCATCCTGGCCTCCATCGTCGTTTTCTCGCTGCTCACCTATGGGCTGGCTCTGCAAGAGAAGGGTACCTCCATTTTGAGCGACAGCGTCTCCATCATCCGGCTCGGGCAGGCTGGTGCTCCGGCGCATGAGACCACCTATCTCGGCGTATTCGTACCCAACCAGGGGGATTTCCTGGTTCACGTACCCGGCAGCGTGCTCGCGCAGCCCTCGCCCGAGGATTTCAATTCAGGAGCCTCTGGCGGTCAGCGCACGACCATCTCGTCGGTTCCAGACGGCACAAACGTCGACCTGCAAGGAGTTGACATCTGGACACTACGCTCCATCCTCAGCGAACGCGACCGTCAGGTGCATGGCGGCATCGTCTCGCACCTCTCGCTGGTAAACGGCACGCTCAAAGGCACAGTTACCAATACACTCAACTACGCGCTGAGCGATGTCTATGTGCTGATGACCGATAGCTTCGCCCGTATCGGACACCTGGGGGCCGGTCAGACAATGACCGTCAACATAACAGTCAACACATCCAATAACCCGAATATCCCGCTCGCTACGCAGATCGCTATGGACAGCAACGGCGGACAGCCCTATTACGGCCCGTACTACAATGGCAACAACGGGCAGCCGATGAGCGAGAACCAGCGCCACCTGGCTATTCTCTCCGCCCTGAGCGGTCAGGGCTACTACGGCGGGTACGGCCTCCCACCCTGCGCTGGCGGACCGTGTAAGGTCGTGCCTATTGCCGCACCCATCAATCAGAACGGTGTTCTGGTGAGGGGAAATGGCGCATTTACCTACGCGGCAAGTTCATCCGTCGTTATCATGAGCGGCGGCGGCCCGCTGATGAGCTACGGCAACGACCCACTGCTGGTTCCCGGCGCGCCTGCCACGCTGATTGGGTGGGCCGATTCGCCAACGCAAGACGATAACCCTGTGACCATCAATGGCGTCAGTCCTTCCGGCCTTTCGGAAACGCTGGTGCAGACGCCAATCGATCTGACGCTTTCCGGTATGCTCAACCTGCCGCCAAATTATGTCACCGGCCAACTGGTCGACGTGCAGGGCAAGGGCAACAACATCCAGTTGCAGGCCCCCGGCATTTACACCATGTCGACCGGCAGCATGACATTTGAATTCACGCTGCCCGGCAGCTCAAACCTGCAAGTGAGCAATATGACGATTACCGAGCCATCGACGCTCCAGCAAATCGTCCCGACCGGTAACGCAGGAGGTCCAACGGATGTCAACCATCTCCAGACCTACCTCTATAACTGGCAGACACACCAGTGGGATAGTTATACCATGTCAAACTACTCGTTCTCTGTGAGCAATCCCGCCCCCTATATCGGCCCCAATGGCCGCGTCCTGATGCAGTTCCTGAATACCGACTCCACGCTCGGCCAGGTGCTGCTCGCCAAACCCACATTGAATATCCTGGGGGCCGCATCATGAACAACACACACAACAATTGCCCATTTCGCTGGAGTAGAGCATGATCAAAATACAACATGTGAGTAAACGCTATCGCACGGTTGAGGCGCTGAAGGATTTGACGCTGGAGGTGCCGCAGGGGGCCGTCTACGGGCTGATCGGCCCCAATGGCGCGGGCAAAACCACGCTACTGCGCATCCTGGCCGCGCTCATCTCGCCAACTTCCGGCAAGGTCTGGATTCATGACGAAGAGGTGAGCGCAGTACCTTCGCTCATCCAGCGCGAGGTCGGCTACATGCCGGACTTCTTCGGCGTCTATCCCGACCTGACGGCGGTCGAATACCTGGAATTTTATGCTGGTATTCACGGCATCTCCCGTCAGAAGCAGACGCGCACGGTCGATGAACTGCTCGAACTGGTCGACCTCTCTTCGAAGCGCGACGAACTGGTGGAAACGCTCTCGCGTGGCATGAAGCAGCGCCTCTGTCTTGCTCGCGCTCTCGTCCATGATCCAGCCGTGCTGCTGCTGGACGAACCGGCTTCCGGGCTGGACCCCCGTGCGCGAGTCGAATTGCGCGAACTACTGCGCACGTTGCAGGGAATGGGTAAAACGATTATTATTAGTTCACACATCCTGCTCGAAATGGCTGAGATGTGCAGCGACGTTGCGATTATGCAGGGTGGACGGCTGGTCGTCGCGGGCGACGTGGAACAGGTGACGCGCCGCCTGAACGGCGCACGCCAGCTTGAGATTCGCGTACTGGAACGCGGTGCCGATGCTGCCACATTGCTCAAAAATATCGCCACCATCAGCAATGTGGCGACGCCCAACGAGATGGAGAACGTGATTCAGGCCGATTTTAGCGGCGATGACCGCGCCCTGCATGAGGTGCTGGCGGAATTGATCAAGCAAGATATTCCTGTCATATCCTTCGCCCCGCGCAGCAGTGGTGGCTTGCTTGAAGAAGTGTTTATGAACGTGACGGAAGGGAGCAGCCAATCATGACCTTTGTTGCCTTGCTCACAAAAGAGCTGCGACTGCGGCTGCGCCGCGAGCGCTCCATCTGGGTCATCATCATCTACCTGCTGGTCATGGGCCTGCTTGGCCTGCTCTTCCTGTCGCGTCAGAATGGCTTCAGCAGCTACGTGTTGAGCCAGGTAGGAGGCCAGCTTTACATTCTGCTCGCGGCAGTGCAGCTCGTGCTGATCCTGTTCATCACACCCGCCTTCACCTCTACCTCGATCAATGGCGAGAAGGATCGCCAGACCTTTGACCTGCTGCTCTGTTCGCGGCTCTCGGCCTTCTCGCTGGTGGGAGGAAAGCTCGTCGCCGGTCTTGCTAACGCCTTGCTGCTGATCGCGGCAGCTATTCCGCTGTTCAGCCTGGTCTTTTTCTTCGGCGGCGTCTCCCCCGCCCAATTCGTGAAAACAACGCTCGTCTTCATTGTAACCGCGATTGAGGTAGGCACCTTTGGTCTGTTCTTCTCGACCATTTTACGACGTCCCCAGGTCTCTACCGCCATTGCCTACATGTTCTGCGTCATCTGGCTACTGGTACCCTGGCTGCTGATCATTCTCCTGTCGATCAATCCCTCATTTCTAGGCGGGAATCCTGGGCAGACGGCTATTCCCTGGCTCTTCGCCTGGAATCCTATCGTCGCCCTCATCAGCACGCTGCCCATTGGAGGCACCTCTATCGGCGCATTTTATCTGGCCGGACACGCCATCTCACCCTGGAGAACTTATAGCATCGTGAGCCTGATCGCAACCGTTATACTCTTCCTGCTCAGCATGTGGTTCGTCAAGCCTAATCCCATCGGGCGGTTGCGCTCCCTCAGAAGAAAACAGCCGCCATCGACACAAAATCAAACCGCTGTCACAGCGTAGTATATAATGAAGCTTTACAAACGAATCTGGACAGAATACGGAATCCACGTAGGGGCCGATTTAGCGTGTCCATCGCCGATTGATCGGCCTGCGGCCTGGGCCGATCATGAAATTGAACAACCAGGATCGGGAATGTCATTCTGAGCACAGCGAAGAATCTTCGCAGGGTGAGGCCGATTCTTCGCGGCGCTCAGAATGACAGATCCCTACCGGTTTTGGTCGTTCAAATTCATCATCGGCCCCTACATTCGTGTTGTACAGATGAAGTATCCCCCGTGGGTATCCGATCAGATACGTCCAAACTGGCACAGTATCGGAAAGGCGGACAGATATGGCAACAATCGCGCCATCGCGTATGGCAGCAATAACGGGAGCCAGCAGCCCTGAGCGACTGACGGAAGCGCTGCGCCCCTGGCAACGGCGGCTGGCGTTGCAGCAGACCGAACGCTGGCTCGGTGTAGGTGTGATTACGGGCCTGTTCCTGGCTTGCCTGCTGCTGCTCATCTCGCGCCTGGTCCCCTGGGCGACCGCGCCGTACTGGGCCGGTGGCGTCGCGCTGGCTTGCCTGCTCTGCGCCCTGCTTGCCGCCTTCTGGTATCGCCCCTCGCTTTCGCGCACACCGCGTCTCGTGGATTCACGCCTGGGCTTGCGCGACCGGCTCGGTACCGCCTGGGAGATGCGCGGCCAATCATCCGCGCTCCACACGCTGCAAAGGCGCGACGCCCTGCAACAACTGGGCAAACACACGCCTGCCGCAGCTATCTCTCTACAACCACGACGCTCGTGGCTGATTCTGTTCGGCATCGCCGTCGTTCTGCTTGCCCTGCTCGTCTTCCTGCCCAATCCGATGACGAAGGTGCTTCAGCAGCAGGCCGCGTTCCAGGCACAGATCAACAAGCAGGTCGCCGCCATTGAGCATATCCGGCTGACCACCAATCAGCAGCAACAAATCACACCTCAGCAAAAGGCGCAGATCAATCAAATCTTGCGCGAGCTTGAGGCCAACCTGAAAAACGCGAAGAACGAGACGCAGGCGCAACAGGTCATCGCCAACGCGCAGGCCAAACTGAGCCAGTTGCAGAATCCGCAGGCCGCGAACCAGCAGCAGGCCAATCAATCCGCCAGCGCAGTGCTACAAAGCAGCAGCAATCCCAGTCTGAACGCCCTCGGTAAAGCGCTCGCCAGCGGCAACAGCAGCCAGTTGAGCGCTGCCCTGAAAAACCTCGC
>DASTKE010000107.1:0-2995 GCA_035716105.1 Ktedonobacteraceae bacterium
TTGACCGTTCCAGGCAAACCCGCCGTAGGCAATGCCTGTGCCACGATATGCGTAATATATGCAGGGCCAAGCTGTATCACAATACTTCCCTGCGAGGAGGAGCCTGGCATACTCACAGGCGGCACATCCTTCGTCACCGAGAACACCAGCACAATGATAAGCAGCGCCGTCACCATACCAACAGCAAAAGTGACTATAGGAAAAATCATGCGCACCCTGCGGCTGCGCAGCCAGGCACGGACGCTGGCAAAACGCGGTGGACGCGGTGGTTCAGGCGGCAGCTTTATGGTGATATGCGGGTCGATAGGGTCCATACACAATTCCTCCTCGTTAGTCCCATCATATTACTCTCTTCACGTGTGAAGATGCAAGCTCGCTTACCTGATGGTTACATTTGTGCAATATGCACAAAATCAATGGTCTGACTTTCAGATAATCTATCTCTAGTAAGTAGCAGGGGGAACAGAGTATTCTATGAAAAAGAAGTAGGCTCGATGTATTGTTGGGTCTAACGGGATGTTTGTACAAAATACCTGAAACTGGATATGAATGAAAAGGCAACGCGGGCCAGCAATTCCAGCAGTGGTGCCGGAAACGATAGATACTAACTAAGGAGGACGAGGGTATGACCCCCGAAGATGTGTTGCAACTCGCTCAAGAGAGCGGCGTAAGAATGGTAGATTTCAAGTTTGTCGACGTACCAGGTACATGGCAGCATTTCGGCGTGCCACTGCACGAACTGAAGGCGTCCACGTTTGATGATGGCGTGCCATTTGATGGCTCCAGTGTGCGCGGCTTCCAGTCCATTCACGAAAGCGATATGCTGATTATTCCCGACCCGGACAGCGCCATCATAGACCCATTCACCGCCGTCCCAACACTGAGCCTTGTCTGTAACATCGCCCATCCTGGCACCGGAAAACCGTATAGCCGCGACCCGCGCTATATCGCGCAAAAAGCCGAAGCATATCTGCGCTCCAGTGGCATTGCCGATACCTGCTACTTCGGTCCCGAAGCTGAGTTCTACATCCTCGACAACGTGCGCTACAAGTCTACCGACAATATGCAGTATGTCGAGGTAGATTCTGAGGAGGCAAGCTGGAACACCGGGCGCAACGGCGGCACACCGAATCTGGGCCACCGGATGCGCGTCAAAGAGGGCTACTTTCCCGTTGCTCCAAACGATACGCTGCAAGATATCCGCGCTGAAATGGCGCTCCTGCTGGAAGACCTGGGCGTCCCGGTCGAGGCGCAGCACCACGAAGTGGGCGCGGCGGGACAATCGGAAATCGATATCCACTTTAACACGCTGACGAAAACCGCCGACAACATGATGCTCTACAAATATATCGTCAAGAACACGGCGCGCAAGCATGGCAAGACAGCCACGTTCATGCCCAAGCCAATCTTCGGCGATAATGGCTCCGGTATGCACACGCATCAAAGCCTGTGGAAAGATGGCAGGCCGCTTTTCTTTGATCCTGATAGCTATGCGAAGCTCTCGAAACTGGCTCGCTCCTACATTGGTGGCCTGCTGATGCACGCCCCGGCTGTGCTTGCCATCGCCGCTTCGACCACTAACAGCTACAAGCGCCTGGTGCCAGGCTACGAGGCTCCCGTCAATCTCGTCTTCTCACAGGGCAACCGCAGCGCCGCCGTGCGTATTCCGATCACGGATAACCCGGAAGCCAAACGTATCGAGTTCCGCCCCCCCGACGCGACGGCCAACCCCTACCTGCTCTTCTCAGCCCTGCTCATGGCTGGACTGGATGGCATTCGCCAGGGAATCGAGCCAACCGATCACTGCTACGGCCCGGTGGATCAGAACCTCTATGAGATGTCCGCCGAAGAACTCAGCAAGCGGCGCTCAGTGCCGGGTTCCCTGCACGAATCACTGGCCGCGCTCGAAAACGACCACGAGTTCCTGCTGCACGGCGGCGTCTTCACCCGCGACCTGATCGAGCACTACGTCGATTTGAAGCGCGCTCAGGCTGACGAGGTGCGCCTGCGCCCCGCCCCCATCGAGTTCGCGCTCTACTACGACGTGTAAAATACAAAACTTCCTTATCCCCCTTCTGAAGTGGAAAGCCGGACAACCACGAAGGTTGTCCGGCTCTTTTCATCACCTGTTCCTAACTATCCAACAACAATATTCACCAGTCTCCCAGGTACATAGATCACCCTTTTCACGTGTTGCCCATCCACGAAGCGACGCACCTTCCCGGCAGCCAGCGCCAGTTGCCTGATCTCCTCTTCGGACGTATCCGGCGCGACCTCGATACGATCACGCACGCGCCCGTTGACCTGAACAGGCAAGGTGATGATGGCTGGACGGATGGCTTCCAGATCGAATACTGGCCAGGAAGCGGTGTGAATCGAGGTCTGGTGGCCCAGGCGCGCCCAGAGTTCTTCTGTAATGTAGGGAGCCAGGGGAGCCAGCAATAGCAAGAGCGTCTGAAGCTCCTCGCGGGTGACATCTGGCCTGCCTTCCAGACTGTTGCTGTACTCCATCAAAGCGGCAATGGCCGTGTTATATTTGAGCGCTGCGATATCTTCAGTGACGCGCTTGATGGTCAGGTGCATCACACGCTTTGCCTCGCCCTGGAAAGATTCTGCGGGCGCAATTGATTGCTCCTCTACAGGAGTTACGCGTTGCCAGACGCGATCCAGGAAGCGGACGACGCCACTGATACCGCGATCACTGAAATCGCCACCGGCTTCGTATGGTCCCATAAACATCAGGTACAGGCGAAAAACATCCGCACCGAAATGTTCGATGTAGCCATCGGGGTTGATGACGTTGCCTCTGGATTTGGAAATCTTGGCTCCATCTCTGGTGATGGTACCGTTGGCGCGGAAGCGTTTGAACGGCTCCGCGAAATCCAGGTGGCCCAGATCGTGCAGTGCCATTGTGATGAAGCGCACGTACATCAGGTGCAGCACGCTGTGCTCGGCCCCGCCGATGCACATATCCACCGGCAGCCACTTGCGCGTC
>DASTKE010000108.1:0-5171 GCA_035716105.1 Ktedonobacteraceae bacterium
CCATGCTGCGAGCCGAATAATCGCCCTGCGCGTGCGCCTCCTGCGCGGCGGCGGCAGCGGCCAGCCCGGAGGCGATGGCAAAGTTCATGCCCTCCAGGAACATGCCGGCGGCAAAGACGAAGCCTGCGGCGTCGCCCACGACCAGCATTCCGGCGCGAGAAAGTTTGGGCATCATCGCCCAGCCGCTTTCAGGAATCATGTGCGCCGAATATTCCAGCGTGACCGCGTCGCGTACCAGGGGTGCGACGGCGGGATGCTGCTTGAACTGGTCGAGCAGGTCATAGGCGCGCACCCGTTTCTCAGCCAGTGAGGCGATCTGTGTCACCACGCCAATTGAAAGCGTGTCGGCGTTGGTGTAGAGAAACGCGCCCCCCTTGACAGAGCCAGAGGCAGAGCCGACATACTCGTTGGTCATGCCCTCGTCGCCATTGAGGTTAAAGCGCTCCTCGATAATGTGCCTGTCGAGTCGCAGCACCTCTTTCACACCCAGCGTCATCTCTGAGGCGCAAAACTCTTTTTGCAAGCCAGCTTTTTTTGCCAGGAAGGAGTTGGCACCATCGGCGGCAATCACGACAGGTGCGTGTAGTTCGCCGTTCTCGCGCCTGCAGCGCACGCCCACCACCTGATCGCCACTGTACAGCAGGTCATCGACCACTGTAGAGGTGATGAGCATGGCTCCGGCCTCCTTGGCCTTGCTGGCAAGCCAGCGATCGAATCTGGGTCGCAGGACGGTGAAGCCGTTATAGGGCGGCGAAGCGAAATTATGAGTGCGAAAGTCGAAGGCGAAGGCGGATTCCTGCGACATGAAGGTGATGACGCGCCGTGTCAAATAGCGTTCCACGGGAGCCTCTTCCCAGTAATTGGGCAACAGGTCAGCCAGCAGTTGCGGCGCGTAGAGGGCCGCGCCGGAGACGTTCTTCGCGCCGGGATACTCCCCGCGCTCGATCAGTGCCACCTGCAAACCGGCACATGCCAGCGCCAGCGCCGCACTGCTCCCCGCCGGGCCAGCACCAACCACAATCGCATCAAACTGTTGGCTCGCATCCATACTGGATATTCGCTCCTGTCCCTGCAAACTCCCTTACGAGTGTTCCAGCACAATCTTTCCTATCTGCTCGCCTGAGTCGAGGATGCGATGGGCTTCTGCCGCCTGCCCGACGGGCAGTGTCCGGGCAATGACAGGGTTGATCCTCTTTTCGGCGATCTTGTCGAGGATGCGCTGCTCGTTGTCTGTTGTGGTGTGTAACACGCCGCCACCAATGACCGTGACTCGTTTGAGCCGCCATGCCTGCGTGTCGACGGTGGCCTCCTGACCACCCAGGTTGCCAATTAAGACGACGCGCCCTTCAGCTTTGCAAGCATTGATGCTTTCCTGTAGCGTAGTACCCACCAGTTCTATCACGAGGTCGACGCCGCCAGCCTCCTGCACAGCCTTGCCCACGCTCTGCTGGCGATAGAGGACTACCAGATCGGCTCCAATCTGGCGCAGCTCTCCGGCTTTCTGCTCGCTGCTGGCTGTCGTCGCCACCCAGCACCCGGCGTCTCTGGCAAGCTGGATCGCCAGCGTGCCAACGCCGCTCGACCCGGCCCAGATCAACACGCGCT
The DNA here is from genome assembly GCA_035716105.1 of Ktedonobacteraceae bacterium. Classification (GTDB taxonomy): domain Bacteria; phylum Chloroflexota; class Ktedonobacteria; order Ktedonobacterales; family Ktedonobacteraceae; genus CADDYT01. Next base: position 1,606 of record DASTKE010000108.1, read on the forward strand.
CGCCTCGCTGTAAGTGTCCAAGATCAAATAACGCGCCCCACGCGGTTGACGAGGTGAGACCTGCCGCGACCGCCTGCTGGAAACTGACGCCATCGGGGATACGCACGAGATAGTCGGCTGGCACGGCTATCATGCTGGCATAGCCGCCGCCGCCTTTGGCTTCCTGAGCGTGCGTTGTCATCACATGCTCTCCCCTGTGAAACCCATGCCCATCGGCCAGCACGACGCCCGCCGCTTCCAGCCCCGGTGTAAACGGCAACTTGCCAGTCGGTCTGCTGCCATCGCGCTGGAAGAGGTCCAGGTGGTTGACGGAAGTCGCCTTCACCTGCACCAGCACGTCATCCGGCCCTGGCTTTGGGTCAGCCACGTCTTTGCTCTGCAAAACATCAGGATCGCCATAATGATCGAATTGTACCGTTTTCATATAGCCTTTCCCTCTCAGCATTTCTATCAATATTGGTCGGTGCTGTAATGCTTGTTTTATTGTATGCCCAATAGGAGTGTAAATGCAAAGCGTCGGAGTTGGTAGGGATATCTCCCTTCTCTCAGGCTTGTAAGGGTGGTAGTTGTCAATCGGAAGTAATAGTGACCATGCTGACGCTGCTGAGAACCTCGATGTCGTAGTACGGAGCGCCCGGCTCAAAGCCCTGGCTCTGTAGCCGCACGTCGTTGCCCACATCACTGAATGTTTGATCGTCGAAGACAAACATAGAAGCCCAGCCTTTGAGATGGACTCGGGCGGCGACCCCTGCGGGCCGTCGCAGCGTGACCGTTGATGCTCCCCCGCTGATGCGTATGGGAACCACACCGGAAGGCGTAGGAAGTTCCAGGTGGATCGTACTTATTCCCCCTTTGATCTCCAGCCCTGTCAGATGAAGGTCGCCAAGTTCGGCAAGAATCGATGCCGCTGCGCCCTGGATCGCTATTTGCCAGGGGATAGCCGTGCTGAGCGTAACCTCCGCCATGCGCTTCTCTCCGCCTGGAACCCAGAGACGCCGTGGATAGCGGATGGTGACCACTCCCTCTCTGGCCTTCACATCCGGTAACGGTCCCTCGAAGCGGGCCTGGTAGAGCGCGGCCATTCTCCTGTCTGTGCGCAGGGTCAGCAGGGAGAGGCCAGAGGAGACGACGAGCCGACTGCTTTCCAGGTCTCCCAGCGGAGCGGAGAAGATTCCCTCCTCGCCCGGCGGTGCCTCCCGCAACCGGACAATTTCTCTTCTGGCTATCGCGTTGCTGCGTTTGAGAAACTCCAGTAGGAAGGCAATCTGCTCATCGTTGTAGTCTGACGCCATGTCATCCCACGCCTTCCCGATAGAATCGAAGATGGGGCCGATTTCGTGCATCTGGTCTTTGCCTTTTTCGAGCTGCACGATGACCCTGCGACCGTCACTGGGATCGCGTTCCCGGCGCACAAGTCCAGCCTCCTCCAAGCGGTTGAGCATTCCGGTTATGGCTCCAGTCGTGAGTCCTGTGAGATCGGCGAGCTGACCGGCAGTCGTTGGGCCGGTGATGTCCAGGCTATCGATAACCTCCATATCTGTGACGGTCATGCCGATTCGGGCAGCCGCCGCCCGGAAGAAGGACGCGCCAAGCCCATTAAATTGCCGCAGTTCCCGCGCAAGCTCACCAGGTAACTCTGTGCGTTTTCCCTGAGAATCACTTGACAATTTCTGTTCCTCCGTGTATGATATATTTATCTTATTCACTAAGTTAAACCTTTTGAAACTTCACTTAGCAACTCAGTGATTGTATTATATCACACGGAGGCTTTATGATGATCGAAATACGGGGTTTGCGCAAATCGTTTGGCGATCACGTGGTACTCGATGGCATTGACCTGAACGTGGCTGAGGGGACGATCTTCGCGCTGCTTGGCCCTAACGGCGCGGGCAAGACCACGACGGTTCACATTCTCTCCACCCTCATCAGTGCCAATAGCGGCGAAGTGCGAGTGGCAGGCCACGACCTGGCACGGGAGCCTGAGGCTGTCCGCGCTGCCATTGGCCTCACCGGTCAGTTCTCAGCACTGGACAACCTGTTGACCGGAGAAGAGAACCTGCTTTTGATGGCCGATTTGCACCATCTGAGCCGGTCTGAAGGTCGGAAGCGTGTAGCGGCACTGCTCGACCGCTTCGATCTGACCGGCGCGGCCCGGAAGTTGCCCTCCACCTATTCCGGCGGCATGCGGCGTCGGCTTGACCTCGCGATGACACTGGTTGGCGACCCCCGCGTCATCTTCCTCGACGAGCCAACTACCGGCCTGGATCCGCGCAGTCGCCACACGATGTGGCAGATTATCCGCGACCTCGTGTCCGGCGGCGTCACGATCTTGCTCACTACACAATACCTGGAAGAGGCCGATCAGCTTGCTGACCGGATTGCGGTTCTCGATCAGGGGAAGCTGGTGGCCGAAGGAACTCCCGATGAGCTGAAACGCCGCATTCCCGGTGGCCACATCAGCCTGCGATTTGCCGACATGAACAGGCTCGAAGCGGCTGCTCACGTCCTGGACGAGGTGGCGCGCAACGACGATGAACTCACGCTCCAGGTTCCAACCGATGGCAGCGCCCGGTCACTGAAGGCCGTACTCGACCAGCTCGAGCGGGAAGCGATCTCGGTCGATGGGGTCTCGGTTCACACGCCCGACCTTGACGACGTTTTCTTCGCCCTCACCGGCCATCCAGAGACACAGAAAGGGGCTGTACGATGAGTAATCTTTCTCTGACCTTCCGCGATTCGGCGACGATGCTGCGGCGTGATATCCTGCACTCGCTGCGCCGCTTCTCGATAACGCTGAGTGGCCTGCTGGTGCCGATTATTATGCTGGTGCTGTTCAACTACGTGTTCGGCGGCGCGATCGGTGCTGGCCTCGGCGGCGCGGCGTATGGCGGTGCCTACATCAACTACGTCGCGCCAGGGATCATCATCATGACCGTGGGCAGCGGCTGCGCGACGACCGCTCTGAACCTGTGCATGGACATGGCCGAAGGCATCATCACCCGCTTCCGCACGATGGCGATCTCCCGCGCATCAGTACTCACCGGACAGGTTCTCGGAAGCCTGATTCGGACGATGATTACCATCGTCGTCGTCCTGGGGGTAGCGGTGCTCATGGGCTTCCGGCCTTCTGCGGGTCCCGTCGCCTGGATCGCGGCGCTCGGCCTCATCGCGCTGATCACCTTCGGAGTCACCTGGATGGGGGTGGCGTTCGGCCTGGTGGGTAAAACGCCCGCGGGAGCCAATAGCCTTTCTCTGATGTTCCAACTCCTGGCATTCACTAGCAGCGCGTTTGTCAGCCCGGCCACGATGCCCCCGTCGATACGCTGGTTCGCCGAGTACCAACCCTTCACGCCCGTCATTGACACCCTGCGCGGACTGCTGCTGGGAACGCCGATCGGCAACAGCGCGCTCCTCGCCCTCGCCTGGTGCGTCGCTCTTGCCCTGGTCGGCTACCTGTGGGCGCGAGCAATATACAACCGCGAACCTGTACAGTAGGTAGGTCTCGGAGCTTGTAGAAAGACTGTAGAGGCGAGGGTGGGGAAGATGGGTTGGGAGAGCCTTTATGG
>DASTKE010000109.1:0-3477 GCA_035716105.1 Ktedonobacteraceae bacterium
TTTCATCATCTCGGATGATGAAATCCACCTCCTCCGTCGCCTGTTCATGTTTCCCATCCTTGACTCATCCACTTATTCATGTTACCATATTGAAATGAACTCCCATTCATTTCAATGATTACTGGTTCAATTCTGATAGAGTAAAGGGTTCTTGATGAGAAAGGAAACTGCTATGCAGCCTGCTAGCGTTGATGTCTTGATTGTTGGAGCCGGGCCGACCGGACTGACCCTGGCGTGTGAGTTGCTCCGGCGCGGAATGAGTTGCCGGATTGTGGACAAAATCGAAGCCCCCAGAACCACTTCGCGGGCGATTGGCCTTCAGGCTCGCTCATTGGAAATCTTTGCCAGTATGGGCATCGTTGAGCCTGCGCTGGCACAGAGCGTGGCTGGCATTCGCGTCAATTCATATAGCGGAGAGCGCTTGCTGTTTCACCTGGACTTTCGTTTTCTCGCCAACGAGAGCATTCCCTATCCCTACGGCGTCTTATTGCCCCAGAATGTGACCGAGCAAGTGCTCCTCGACCTGCTGCACAGCAAAGGCGGCGAAGTCGAACGTGCGCGAGAAGTGGTCGACCTGCGACAGGAAAGCGAGCAGGGGATTGCCATCGTGAAGAATATTCACGATGGCACCTGCGAAGAGATCGCAGCTAGCTGGCTCGTTGGCTGCGATGGCGCACATAGCGCGGTACGGAAAGTGCTTGGACTTGCTTTTGAAGGCAGCACTTATCCAGAAGAGTTCCTGCTGGCCGATGTTGATCTGGATTGGCAGCGCAGCCATGACGAGGTGCATGTCTGGCTGCACAATGACGGCCAACTCGCTGCCATGCCCCTGCCCGGCAATCACTGGCGTTTGATGGCGGATATTGCGACTGTTCCCGGACAGGATGCACCACGGGCCTCGCTCGAACTCTTCCAGCAATTGCTCCAGAAGCGCGCAGGGGACGCGACGACCACTATCAGTCATGCCACCTGGCTATCGAATTTCCAGATTCATCGAAAATTGGTCACATCCTACCGTCAGGGCCGGGTGTTCCTGGCGGGTGACGCCGCTCACGTGCATAGTCCCTTTGGAGGCCAGGGAGCCAATACCGGCATTCAAGATGCCTTTAATCTGGCCTGGAAGCTGGCCTTGGTTATTCATGGCAAGGCTGGCGAGGCACTGCTGGACACCTACGAGGAAGAACGGCGTCCCGTAGCCCGAAAAGTGCTGGCCGGAACCCATCAAATAACCAGCATATTCTACCAGCGAAATCCGCTCTCGCGCCTGCTGCGCGATCGTGTCGTCATTCCACTGCTTCAGCAGCAGGCGGTACAGCGCCGCTTGCTCTGGGAAGCTTCCGAACTCGGCATCCAGTACCGTTCTTCGTCGCTCTCGCAAGAACTGCGCGAGAAGCCGCGTACTACGCTGCCCACTATGAGGAGGAAAAGCAAAACGCTTCACGCCGGAGACCGTGCGCCGGATGGACACTGCCTGCGTTTGCCAGAGCGCGAGGAGACGACGCTTTTCCAGCAGTTCCGGCAACCACCCGCCCATCTCTTGCTCTTTGACGGGTTTGTGCAGACAGATGAGAACTACGCGCAACTTTTGCAGATTGCCGGGCGCGTCGAGGAACTGTTCAAAGACGAGGTCAACGTACACCTGGTAGTGAGCAAGGAGATAGCGCTGGACAGGAACCTTTCTCTCCTGTATGATGCAACTCACAGCATGCATACATCCTATGGTGTGCATGGTCCGTCGCTTTTCGTAATCCGGCCCGATGGCTATATCGGCTTGCTCTGCCAGCCAGCGCGAGAGCAGCCACTGCTCGATTACCTGCAACGCCTCTTTCGTCCAGCCGTTCGCGTTGCCGGTAACGCGCTTACCTCATGAAAGGAGCCTATGACAGACACTCACAACTCTATTCGCGACCCTATTCAGGAAATGCTGGTGACGGCGAGGCGCAATCAGATACTTGACGCGGCCACGCGGGTTTTTGCCGAAAAAGGCTTCCACCGTGCGACGATCAAAGATATTGCGCGTACAGCAGGTATCGCTGATGGGACAATTTATACGTACTTTCCAAGTAAGACAGAGGTGTTGTTTGCCATCCTTCATCGCCTCAACGAATCTATGGAGCGCGAGCAGCAGTTTGTACAGGGCGGCGAGCAGGAGATGAAAGGCTTCTTCACTGCCTACCTGCGCCAGCGCATGTCCTTGCTGTGGCCCAACGCTGAAGTCTTCCGGGCCGTGCTGCCGGAGATACTGGTCAATAAAGAACTGCGCGACCTGTATTACCGGCAGGTGATTCTGCCAACATTCGAGGTAGCTGAACGCTATTTTTCCATGCAGAGCCAGGAGGGACAGCTGCGCCAGATTGATATTCCTCTCACCGCACGAGCCATGGCCGGTACGCTCCTCGGCCTGTTGACGATCCAGTTGCTTGGCGATGAGACGATAGCAACTCGCTGGGAGGAACTGTCAGAGGTGCTCACCACGCTCTTTTTTGAGGGCCTGACTCCGGGCGGGACGGAACAAGCATAACATCATGCGAAGTTGGTGTTGGCAAACAATTCATATACACAACGGTCACACCGAGATTGAATTCCGACCGGAAAGAGGACTATAATTGGGAACAAGTACAGGAAGCAATTATCCTGATATAACACAACATCAACGTAGGGCCGCGATTGATCGAGGCCAGCGCCGATTTATCGCGGCCCTACGTCGTTTCCGTATCCGAGTGATTTTTTGAAACATCATTATCGGGATGCATCCTGTTCTGTGCAGAGGCACATCTATTTTGTGTGAACAATACGCACTACTACCTATTTATTGGAGGATTGGACATTGCGACTCAACAGTTTTGAAGAGATAACCACCCAATACACGCATATCTTCCTCTCGCCCCACCTCGACGACGCCGTGTTTTCTACGGGTGGCACCATCGCTGTGCAGGTCAGTAACGGCCTGCGTCCGCTAGTGATGACCGTTTTCGCGGGCGTTCCCCCGGCTGGACACCAGCTCAGCCCGTTCGCCCTTGATGTACAGCGAAGGATGGGGTTCCGCGAGAATCCGACCGTCGCGGTGGAGGCCCGGCGCAAGGAAGATGCCGCCGCGCTGGATTTCCTGGGCTGCGATTACCTCTGGCTCGACTACCTCGATGCCATGTACCGGGGCAATCCTGGCTACTATGCCAATAACGAACAGTTGATTGGCGGCGAGGTCAACAGCGCTGACCTGGTGATTGACAGGCAGTTGGCAGAGGACCTGCTCACCTTGCAGGAGCGCCTCCCCGATGCCGTCTGGTACGCGCCGCTCGCCGTGGGAAGACACGTTGACCATCAGATTGTCTCCTCCGCCGCAGATCGACTCGTGCAGCGCGGCACGAACGTCAAATTCTACGAGGACTTCCCCTATGTCCTGCAAGAGGGTGCGCTGCAATCACGCCTGCAAGAACTGGGCGGCGCGTTGGAGCCTGCCTACGTGGAAATGTCCGA
>DASTKE010000110.1:0-3873 GCA_035716105.1 Ktedonobacteraceae bacterium
GCCAGCGCGGGTGGGGCGGCGTTGGTGAAGCTGGGACGCCGCCCCTTGCGGACATCCGCATACAGCGTAAACTGCGAAACCACGAGCGCCGAGCCGCCAATATCCAGCAGCGAGAGATTCATCTTGCCCGCCTCATCCTCGAAGATGCGCAGGTGGACAATTTTATCCGCCAGTGTCTTCACCTGCGCCTCGCTATCACCCTGCCCCACGCCTGGCAAGATCAGCAAGCCCCGGCCAATCTGACCAACAACCTGTTCATCAACCGTGACACTCGCCCGGCTCACTCGTTGTAATAATGCTCGCATAATATTGCCTCCCTCTTATGAGGGAATACCCTTTCGTTTTCGTTTGCAAGAGTGTAACATGAGGAAGAGCAGGGAAGCAATCGCAGGCGCTACCCGGGGTGTAGTTCCTTTTGTTGCGCGAGGCTGAAGAGGAGGGCAAAGGCACCCGCAAGGGGCCACCCGACCCATCAGCCACCCCCCTGCCTCTACATCCTCACCTCGGCAGGAGTGGTGAGTGTAGAGGCAGGGGAGGGGTGGAGGCGGCTGGGTGGCCCCTTGCGGGTGCCTTTGCCCTCCTCTGCAAACAAATGAACCGATCCCCTGCCCGTTCCCGGTTTTCTCAGAACAAGAAACACAGTCTATTTATCAGGAGAGACAACAGATGAGTAAACTCATACCACGACACCAGCTCAACGCGGATTCCGGCACCCGCGCTGAGGCTGCCCGATTCCCGCGTCAAGCAACGGACATGCTGAGAAAGGTGCCGGAAATCACAGTCTACTTCTGGATCATTAAACTGCTGACTACCGCGATGGGCGAGTCAACCTCTGACTACCTGGTTTACCATATCAATCCGTATGTCGCGGTAGCTCTCGGTGGCATTGGCCTGGTCGTCGCACTGGTGCTACAGTTTTTTGTGCGTCGATATGTGGCATGGATTTACTGGTTGGCGGTCGTCATGGTCGCCATATTTGGCACGATGGCCGCCGATGTGATGCACATTGTGCTGGGCGTCCCATATCTTGTTTCAACCGTGTTCTTTTCGATTGTGCTGGCTGTTGTTTTTGTCGTCTGGTACATCAGTGAGAAAACCTTGTCTATCCATAGTATCTATACCCGTCGTCGTGAGCTGTTTTACTGGGCAGCCGTCATGGCAACATTTGCGCTTGGCACCGCGGCAGGGGATATGACCGCGGCAACCCTCGGCCTGGGCTACTTCGCATCGGGTGTGCTGTTTGCCGTATTGTTCGCTTTACCGGCTCTGGCATACGCGCTGTTTGGTCTGAACGAGATTGTTGCCTTCTGGTTCGCCTACATCGTGACTCGACCGCTCGGCGCTTCGTTTGCCGACTGGTTCGGCAAGCCAACTCTCGGAGGTATTGGCCTGGGTGATGGGATTGTGAGCCTGGTGCTCGCGATTTTGATCATCGGCTTCGTCGGCTACCTGACGGTCACACGCAAGGATATTAAGGGCAAACAACGCTAACTTCCCTTGTTTCATCATTACGGCACCTGAACAATCATTGGAGAGCATGGCCTGAAACACAGACGTAGTGGGGCCATCTAATCAACGGTATGTCTGGGGAAATGTCTTTTTTCCCCTGTCCTTTGCAGGGGAAGGCGAAAACTGAAGGTCGCGCCTTTGCCTTTGCTGCTCTCTACCCAGATTGTTCCTCGATGCCGTTTGATAATCTCACTGGAGAGGTAGAGGCCGATGCCTAATCCCGCAAACGGGGGCTGACCCTCCTCTCCTATTTGATAGTAGCGCTCAAAAATTTTCTGCTGGTGTTCCCTGGCGATGCCGAAGCCAAAATCCTGAACGCTGATGCAGGCACTTTCCTGATCGCTTGAGAGGCGAACGATGATGGTATCGGCTTTCGGCGAATAGCGAAGGGCGTTCGTCAACAAATTCATCAAGACCTGTCCAACGCGGTCTTGATCCCCGTAGACGAAGGCACGTGTCTGTCCTTCCACACGGATCTGATGGCTGGCTACTCCTTCCTGCACCGTTTCCACGATCTCTTCAACCAGCGCATCCAGGTCAAACGGCTCCATGCGGTATTCTAATTGCCCCTTCTGCATCCTGGAAATATCCAGCAGGTCGGCAACCAGCTTGGTTAGTCTCGTGACCTGGTGGTTCAAACGGTTGGTATAGACAAGGGCTTTCTCGTCTTGCTCTTTACGCAGGTGTCCTTGCAGCAGATGGAGAAAGCCCTTCAGGCTCGTCAGTGGCGTCTTCAGTTCGTGGCTCGCCATGCCAATAAACTCATCTTTGCGCTGTTCCTGCTCTTTGAATGGGGTGATATCATGCAGGACACTCATGACCGCCCAGGGTTTGCCATCCTTATCCTTCACTGCTGTCGAGGTAATTGTGAGCCAGCGAACTTCATCACTGCCCTTCTTGTGGGCGCGGAGCGTGACCTGGACAGGACTTTCTCCAGCCATGACCCGTCTGCCGGGAAAGTTTTCCGGGGAAAAAGGCTGCCCGTATTCATCGCATACCTCATACTGCTCCTGATAGAAAAGAGCAGGAGCCTGGAGCACTTCATCCACTGAGCGGTAGCCACCTAAAGCAGCTATGGCCTGATTGGCGAAAATGATCTTGCCGGTGATATCTTGCAACATAATGCCATCGTCAATCGTTTTGAGCATGGCTTCGAGTTGCTCGTTAGCGCGTTGCAGTTGCACTTCCAACTGTTTGCGCTCGGCAATCTCTGCCTGTGCCGCTTGATAGAGACGCGCATTATCGAGCGTGAAGGCGATCCGGCTCGCTAACTCCTGAGCGAAGGCGAGATCATCAGGCGTATAGTGTCGCAGAGGCTCTGTAGAGGAAAAGGTAATGGCACCGATCACATTATTTCGAGCGATCAGCGGCGTACCCATATAGGATTGGAGGCCGAGTGCCTGGACGATAGCAAGCAGTCCTGGATTTTCCTGCACGGATGGTTGGAGCAAGCTTTCAGAAACGTCGGAGATCAATTCGGGCTGTCCGGTCTCAAGCAGCTTCTGTAGACCGTGCGTTGTACTTGTGAGGTCTTTGTATTTCTCATAAAGCGTTCGCACCAACGTCAACTGTTCAGGATCGATATGGTTGACGGCTATTTCTTTGATCTGCTGCTGTTCATCAAGCACAGCAATCCGGCAGTAATCGGCCAGGGATGGGACAATCAATGCCGCGATTTCCTGCAACGTGATGTGATGATCCAGAGAGGAGGCCAATTTTTCGCTGGCCAGGTTGAGCAATCGCTGCCGCTCCTCCAATTGCTTGCGCTGCGTAATATTGCGGAAGTTGCCCACGATGGCATGAATACGCGGGTCGTGCAGGTAATTCGAGCCAGTGGCTTCAATCCACACCCAGGAGCCATTTTTATGCTTGACGCGGTATTCCAGCGTAACCTGGCTTCCTGGGTGTTGCAGCAGGGAGGAGAAGCGCTCCATAAAAAGGGGGAAATCTTCGGGATGGAGATAGAGGGTTGGGCCAGACCCCTGTATCTCCTGCGGCTTGTAGCCTAAGACCCGTTCGACCGAATCACTGGAATAGAGGATTTCTCCCTCGGCACTGAGCAACTGAATAGCATCGGCGCTGTGTTGAATCAAGGCGCGAAAACGCTCTTCATTGTGTCCGAGAATGTCCAATGTTTCATCCTGCTCGTTCATTTCGGTTGCCATGCCTGTGATCCTCTCATTTCAGGAGGTATTCCCAGCAGCTTAATAGCGGTACTATACCATGTTTTCCCGCTTCTCTCAAACTCAGCAAATGCGCGCCCCAGCCTTGCATCGTATTGACACCGCGCCCGTGCTCGTAGGGGCGATGCCTTGTGCTCGCCCGCAGCCTAAGAGCCATACCATGGCGGGCGAGCACAAGGCA
>DASTKE010000111.1:0-13852 GCA_035716105.1 Ktedonobacteraceae bacterium
AGGCTGCTCGACCTCATATCCACAACAATTCATACGCTTCATCCCTTGACAGTTTGACTCAAAAATACGAAAATGCATTTCAGGAGAGAGCGGACGGATTGAAGATTGGAAATAGGCTGGTGGATGTGCAAACTGCTCTAGCTTGAAGCGTTGGATTATGTAGAAGTGCGCCGCGCACCAGAACATCTATGGAAGCATCTGCACACGATAGATATGAGATAGCCATGAAGAGAAACGATTACAATGCAACCCTATAACCCGGATACCCCTTTACACGATGGATGGCAACCACAGCAGAGTTCAGTCAATGGTCGCCAGTATGCTGCAAATACCGGCTCCGGTCTCGCGAACGAGGGAGCGCGTGCAGCCGAGCGCGCCCGCGTCCGGCAGGGCGTGATGCATGTGCGTATCCGCCACCTGTACTGTACGCTGGAAGAAATGGATGATCCCTCTTTGCGCGGCCAAAGCTTTGTGGTCGGCACCGGCACGGGACGCCCCAATGAGCCAGGGCGCGTCATCGATGCGTCTCCGGCGGCTATGCGATTGGGCATCTGCCCCGGTATGCCCCTGCGTCGCGCTCATCGTCTGGCCTCCCGCACGCGCTTTCTTCCGGCTTCGCATGATCGCTACCAGCCGTTGATCAAACAACTGCGCGAGCGCTACCGTGCCTACTCACGTATTATCGAGTCCATTCCAATTGCCGATGCCTTTATCGACTTGCGTGGTTGTGAGATTCCCTTCGATTCGCCGGTGCCGCTGGCCGAGCGGCTGTGCGCCGAGATAGCCGAAATGGGTTTGACCCCGCTCATCGGCATCGCCAATGGCAAGGCGATTGCCGAACTGGCAGCCTTGCTGAGTCGCAAGGATGGGCGGCAGGGCGTGCTCTATATCCCGCCAGGCCGCGAAGCCTCCTTTGTGCAGACGCTGCCCCTCTCGCTGCTGCTCCAGATCAGGGCGGCTGGCACAGGCGTTCCCAATGCGCTGCCCGAGCTGGTCGAGTCGCAGGGGCAGGATGGCTCTGGCTACGCGACCAGTTCCGGTCGCAGCACGCGCCCCCCGGAGGTGGAGGGCAAAGGCGAGCAGGTCGACTCGGTGGCCGTGGCCGAACTGGTCGCGCACTTACGCGACTTCGGCATCAGCGACTTCTCACAGGTGGCAAGGCTGACGGACGATGGCCTGCGCCGCCGCCTGGGACGCCTCGGCTCCTGGGTTTATCAAGTGGCGTGTGGACAGGATGCCAGCCTGGTCGTGCCGGACGCGCCGCCCATAAGCCAGAACGCTCGCGTGCGCTTCCAACACGCCGCCGATGCAGACGAAGCTTGCGCCGCCATTCGCAAGCTTGCCGATTACCTGGGCGGTCGCCTGCGAGAGCAGCGCCTCAAGGGGCAGGTTATCGCCCTCATGCTCTGGCCAAATCGCCCGGTGCGCCGGGAGACGCGCAAGCTGGTGATGGGAGAGCAGGGCGAGGAGATGGCTGTCACCCACGCCGAAGAGACGGTGGGTGGGCAGATGGTGCTTTCGCGCCATACCGACGAGGCCGACGTGATCGCGCATCACGCTCTGATGCTGTTCGCGCATCACCACCGCCCGGCCTATCGCTACTTGCAGGTGCAACTGCGCATCGGCGACATCATCGCCGTCATCCCGCCCTACTACCCACCGCCCACACCAACCCGCCCTCGTGGTCGCCTCACCCGTAAACTATAATCCGAAGCATATGCAGACACAGATGAAATGCCGGAAAAGCGCATCATGCGCTTTTCCGGCATTTCATCTGTGTCTGCATATGCTTCACTAACCCTCCTGTAAAACTTGCTGGTAGATTTTGAGCAGGCGGTGGGCATACTGGCTCCAACCGGTGGTGGCGTCAAGGGCGCTGGCCTCTTTTTCGCTGAGATGATAGCTGTGGGCCGAGGCATGGCGGAGAGCTTGCACGAGCGATTCCTGGTTGTCGGGGTTGTAGAGCAGGCTGGCGCGGGGCGGCAACATGCCGCGAAAGCGTGGCAGGTCGGGCGCGATGATGATGCGTTCGTAGGAGAGTGCGAGCATGGCCGTTTCTAGCGTGCCTGCCGGGGCGAGCGCGAAGTGCGGCAGCACAATGGCGTCAGCGGCTCCCAGGTAAAGCGGCACGTCCTCTTGTGTGAGAGTGCGCAGCGAGAGGTAAATGGCGGGATGTTTGGCGGCACGTTTGATGATGCGCGAACTGAGCCGGTTATCCTGAATGGTTCCGGCGAGCAGTAGTTGTGGACCGGGCAGACAGGGCCGGGCAAGTGGCTGGCTGGCAGTAAGCAGGGAAAACGCCTCGATCAGGCTCAGCAGTTCATGGCCTGTGTGCTGGTGCGCCAGGCACAGATAGACGAAGGCGGCGTTGCGCGGCAAACCGAGCTGCTGGTGCGCCAGGGCGCGAACCGTTGGCGGGCTGTAATAGCCGCGAAAGCCAGGATGGAAGAGGCAGCGCACGCGGCGGCGCAGCTTCTTGTCGGGATACAGTTGCTCTGGCTGGCGCGTGAAGGCTAGCACGCGGTCGCTGCTGTGCAGGAGGCGGCGTTCAAAAGAGCGGCGCGAGAGGGCGTGCAGGCCGCGCTCGCTCTGCCACCAGCCGCCAGTATCGGTCATCACGACACGAATGCCCCAGCGCCGCGCCTGCCAGAGCCGGAACCAGAAGCGCTGGCGCTGCCGGTAGCTCAGGTTGAACATGCCTGGCTGGTAGAGGTGAACGATGCCAATGGAGCGCCCATCCCTGGCGCGGTGCCGCCAGAGCCAGGAAAGGGGAATTTCTGCGCTGGCTGTCGTGCAGCTCACCTCGTGCTGGCGCAGCGCTTCAGTCAGCAGCGCGCTGCCTGCCGCGTTTTCCGGCTCGGAGGAATGCACCAGCAGCACGGCCACCTTTGTCACATCCAGGGGCGCGTGTTCGAGGTGTTGCAGGTATTGCCCGGCGCGTCCCCAGTGCCGCGCCTGCTCCATCGCCGCCTGCAGGCGTTCATTGGAGGTGCGGCCCGCGATACGCAGCAGGGGTCGGTAGAGCAGGGCCAGGTGTGCGATGACTCGCGCCTCCGCCAGCAGCACACGCCCGCTTGCCGACAGGGATTGTTTTCCTGCAACCTCTTCCTGCGGGTGGCTGGCGTACTGCATGAGCATTTCCGAACGTCCCTGCCAGTAGGCGCGTCCGGTGAAAAACGCTCGTTTGAGCCGCGCCGCCGGAACGCGATGCGTCACCACCGCTTTGGGGTCATACCAGATCTGGTAGCCAGCGATATGCAGGCGATGACAGAGGTCGTAAATCTCTAGATTCGTGGGCAGATGCTGGCGTTTGCTTAGAAAGGAGGCGAAGGTGCCAACGCGGCGCAGTGCGACGGTTTTGACGGAGAAACAGCAACTGCTGAAGCAGATAAAGCCATCCGGCACCCCCGCCGGAGCGCAGGGCGTCGCTTCATCCGAAAGAGGCAGCGTAATCACGTCATCCGCCGCAATCGAGGGTGCATTGTCAGGTTTGTTGAGCCGGATGCGCTCGCTGGCGGGGGCAAAAGCGCCGAGCAGTTCGAGCATGTCCTCTGAGAGCCAGTGCGGACGCGGCGCTTCCCAGCGCAGTTCGACATGTCCGCCGATGGCGTCGGCTCCGGTTTCCTCGTAGGCTTGCAGCAGGCGCTCAAGGAAATGGGGATCGGCCAGCGCGTCGTCGTCGAGGAATACTACTATCTCGCCCACTGCCGCCGCCAGCCCGGTTGTGCGCGCATAGGCCAGACCGTTCTGCGCTTCTGAAAGGCAACGCACCTGCCAGTGTTGTTCGCCGCCGCATCCCGGCTGCGGACCAGCATTTACATAGGCGCGTACAGCCTCCAATGTGCCATCGACGGAGCCATTATCGACGACGATGACCTCGAACTGGTCGTAGGGCAGCGTCTGGCGGCGCAGGCTTGCCAGCGCGGAAAGCACCAGGTTGCGCCGGTTGTAGGTGCAGAGGATGACGCTCAAGCGCATACGTAATGGTCTCTCCTTATATATACCAATGGGAATAGTCCATCTCGTAGGTGCCGATTGATCGGCAAGTCGTGCCGGGGCCGATCAATCGGCGGTGTGCTCGACCAATCGGCACCTACGCGGGTTCCATGCTATGTCTAAATTATTTAAAAAATTGCATTATCGTCCGAACATGAAGCGTTTGCAGATGAGGATCGAGCCGGTGGCGGAGATGAGCTGGGCGGCGGCGCTGGCGAGGGCAGCGCCTGTGATGCCCCAGAGGGCGATGCAGGGCAGCGCCAGCCCGATGGTGAGCGCCGCAGTCACCACGCCGAGCCGCACTTGCGCCGACCTGCGCTCACCATCTGCGAGGTGAGTCAGGCTGACTGTGGCGATGCTGCCGGGGATGGCGGCGATGAGCAGGATGCGCAGCGGCGTGACAATGGGCAGGAAGGACGCGCTCAGGCTGTGCGCAATGACGAATGGGCAGCACCAGATTGCCAGCAAGCAGAGAGGGATTGCCAGCGCTGTCATGGAAAGCGAGGTTTTTCTGAAGGCATCCGCCGCGTTGGAATAGCGCTGGCCGGGGAAGTAGCGCAGCAGCATTGGCAGCACGCACGAGGAGAGCAGCACCGGAACCGTCTCCATAAGCCGCGTGCTGATGAGGGCGCTGAGGGCGTAGAAGCCGAGTTCGGTGGCGCTGTGCCTGTAGGCCAGCAGCAGTAGCTCGCTGGGCTGCCAGACGATGGCGTCCAGCGTAAAGAGCAGCAGCGAACTGCTCATGCCCCTGGTTAAACGATCTTTCAATAGCGCCCCCGGTTCAAACGCTTCGTCCAGGGGCAGCAGGCGCGTAATGGCGGCGATAGCGACCAGTAGTGTGCATGTTCCGGCGATGGCGGAGGCGAGCAGGAAGGCTCCTATCTGTGTTCCCACTCCCTGAGCCGAGATGGTGACCGCTACCAGGAACAGCGCGATGCTGGCTCCCAGCAAGTGCAGCGTTGCCAGCAGACCGAAGCGTTTCTGGCCGCGCAAGGTAACTCCCACTACGCCGTTCAGCAGCAGGGGCGGCGCGGAAAGACCGGCCAGCAGTAGCAGCAGGAAGGGTGCATTCGTGCGGTAGAGCCAGGAGAGCGGAAAGGCCAGCAGCAGGTAGATCAGGCAGTAAAGCAGGATGCTGCGACATTGGCGTTGCCAGACGAAACGAAAAATTCCGGCTGCCAGTTGTGGTAATTTGTGGCCCTGAATATGCGCGAGATGCCGCCTGGTCAGCGTGGATATGCCTACGCCGATGGCTGGCACGCTGACGGTTGCCAGCCAGAGGACGAATGTATACACGCCGAACGCGCCTGGCCCAAGTGTGCGCGCAACCAGAATCGACGCGGCCACGCTCAACATGGCCGAACTCAAACCCGCGCTCAATCGCCAGATGCCAGGCCGCACGATTCCTGGCTTCCTGACCGTTGCTGATGAATGCTGCAATAGCATTGTGTCCCTCCACCTTCCTCACATCCACCTTCTGTAAATGCTTTAAACGCTCTATCGCCCCTACAGAGTAATGCATACAAATCGTTTGTCGTATCAGCGTAATCATGTACGGCAGACGGTGTTTCCTCTGGTTGTACTCTGTGCTGTGTATGCTCACGCTTGTGTATGATGCCATCTGGAGGAAGCATCTCCTCTACCGGCGTGAGAGCCGTCTCCCAGGGGATAAACCATCCTGTCTCATTCCCAACCCCATCCACGCCCACATCCATCGCCCTTACACACTCCTCACACAACGTACTTTCCATGTGTCAAAGTATCTCACAATGAAGGTATATTTCCGGTGGCAAGCTGGTTATGAATGCGTAGATATCCCACATTCTTGTGTTAAGGGTTGAATGTGTTGAATACACACGTTTTCTTTACCAGTTTGGCGATCTCTTAACCAGATCACAACCGGATCATGAGCGGTTTGACACGGAACCGTCTTATCATGAGGAGAGAAGGTGGTGAAGTATGGCACTCGCGAGGAATGCTGTACAGGGCTGGCCTGCTTTCAGGAAGATGCGGTGAAGTTGTGTAGGGAGGAATGAATATGAGTGTGAGTGAACGACATGCCGGGCAGGGGCATGATGAGCCGTTCTCTCTCTTGTGCGTTTCCGTCGCGGAAACGTCGGCCTCGAACGTGCGTCGCGTTGCCCGGCGCATCTGTCGCAATGTGCGCAGGAGCGATTGTGTGCTCTACGTGGGGCGCGTCTGCGCGGTTGTGTTTCCCGCGACGCCGTTGGCAGGGGCGCAGGCAGCCGCCCGGCGACTGCGCGAATTGCTGGTGGATGTCGAATTCGAGCTACAGGTGCTCAGTGGCGCTGCCGCTTTGACGATGCTGCAACACCTGCGAGCGCACTCGGCGGTCGTGGTGCAGCGCGAGGAAGAGTTGGACATTCCCGCCAGGCAAGGGCAGGAACAGCGAGAGAGACAGGAGCAAGAGATACAAGAGCGAGACAGGGATACCTTGCCGCACCTGGCCGTCCTCCCGCAATATCCCGCCCCACGTATCCTGCATCTCTTCCCCTACGAACTGGCCGCTCGCTATCACTGCGTGCCGGTAGGAGCCGAGCGTACTATGCTGACACTGGCTACCAGCCAGCACCTGGAAACGGAGGTCATCGCGTACTTCCAGGAACTTACCCGGCGCAATATTTTTCTTGTACACTGCGAAGCCAGTATGATCGACGATGTTCTACTCTACTGGCAGCGCATCGCTCCTATTCAACCATTTGCCGCCAGCGTGTAAATAGAGAGCATGAGAACTATGGCAGGCGTTTCTCCATCTCACCTATGCCGCGTTAGCTAGCAAGCCATCATCCAGCTCGCCCATGCGCAGCATGTGCCGCAAGTTGTGCAACGCTGCCTGAATACGCTTTTTGAGCGTGTTTTCCGAGGTCTGAAGCGTCCGCGCCATCTCCGGCAGCGTCATGCCGTTGTAGTAGTGAAGCATGATGACCACTCTTTGCTTCACTGGCAGCGTTTCAACGGCCTGCGCGAGATCCCAATCGCGCTCTAAGCGCCCTTTGTAGTAATCGGCAGCACTGGCAATCAGGTCTACCTCCTGTTCGGCTAGCGCCTGCCGTGTGAAGGCGGTCGAACGAGCCTGGCGGCGCTTGAAGCTAATACACTGGTTGACCACGATACGCATGAGCCAGGGACGCAGTGCGCCTGACTCCCGCAGGTCGGGCAGGTGGTGCCACATCTGGATCAGCGCATCCTGCACCACATCTTCCGCGATATCTCTATCTTTCACAATCATCCAGGCGGTACGCAGCATCAGCGTGCTGTACTGGTTGACGATTTCCTGAAATGCATCATCGTCGCCCACCAGGGCGCGTGTCACCAGAGCCTGTTGCTCGCGCTGTCCCTCTCTTACCACCTCAACCTCTTCGACCTCTTCAAATATTGCCTGCTCGTAAGCCATAAGTGCTGGCATAGTATTACTCTCCTCCCTTTGCTCCTGTTACCCCTGTGCTACAAACCATGTACATATATATAACATAGATTGTGCAAAAAGACAAGGTGAGTACGCTCATGGTTTTCATAATGTTTATGCTTTGTACACAGTTTTGTAGAGAGACAGAGAGCATACATGGGAACGCTGGCCCTCGGCCAGCGTTCCCATGTATGCTCTCTGTCTCTGTGCTGGTATTACATCACGAGTGCGCCCACTGTAATAAGCATGACAAAGAGTAATACGACGATATCAAACCATTGGATGACTTGTTCGTGCAGCAGGGTCTGGCGTTTGTCGGACTGGTAGCCGCGAGCGTCCAGCGCGATGGAGAGATCGCTGGCACGGCGCAGCGTGGCCTGGATGAAGGGGACAAAGAGCATCATCAGACTTTGCAGACGTTCGCGGATGCTGCCCTGTGTGAGATCGGCTCCGCGAGCGGCCTGTGCCTTGATGAGTTGTTCGGCCTCCTCGACAAGGGTAGGAGCGAAGCGCAGGGCGATGAGGGTCATGAGGGCGAAGTCATCGACGGGCAACTTCAGCCAGCGCAGGGGCGCCATCAGCAAGGTCATGCCTTCGATGAGGGCGATGGGTGGAGTAGTCATGGTGAGCAGCAGCGAGAAGGTGTAGAGGCTGAGGAAGGCCACGAAGAATGCGAGGGTGTACCACACGCCATCGTAGGTCAGCACAATCGGGCCAATCGGGAGCATAGCGGCTGAGGCGGCGCTGTGCGTGAGCCAGAGAAAGAGCAGGGCGGCGATGGTTAAGAGCGCTAGCGGGATGCGTATGAGCCGGAACCAGAACCGCCGCCGGAGTGCTTGCAGGGCCGCGTTGGGCAGGAATTGCATAAGCAAGTAGATTGCCAGCACGATGCCATAGATGAGAACCAGCAGGCGCAGTGTGCCATAGGCGACGGGCCAGGGACCAAAGGTCGTTAGCACTTTCGTTCCCACGTTGCTGTAGAATATGGCCGGGATGATGCCGAGCAGGCTGAGCAGCACCAGCAGCCACAGGCGCTGCCAGAGCGTGCGCGGCGAGATGCCGGAGAGCGCAATGCCCAGCAGGAGCAGGATGCCCACAGCGATATACGGCGCGAAGTGCCACTCGCGCCCGTTTGCTATTGCCACAACTCCTGCCAGCCAGACGATAATCAGCAGCTTCGTTCTGGCCTGCAAGCGGTGTAGGAGGCTATGGCCGGGATAATAGACGCCTAACGAGATTTTGCTGAACATGCAAACCGTTCCTTATATATATGTATTAGAATATATCAGCGCGTTTCACGCTGTGATACTCCCTGCCGTAGCAGGTCAAATGCCTCATCCATCGTCAACGTTTCTTCGGGGATAGGCAGTCCGCGCTGTCTCAGTAGGGCGAGCAGTTCGCTGAGCGGCGGCGCGGCCAGACCCCATTTGCGCAACTGGTCGCCCTGCGCGAAGATGTGGCGCGGGGAGCCTTGCATGACCAGGCTGCCCTGGTGCAAAACGCAGAGCCAGTTCGCCAGCGAAGCCACCTCCGCCATGTCGTGCGAGACCAGGACGATAGTGACGCCCTCCTGCTGGATGTGCCGCAGGTAGTAGTAAAATTCCTCGCGTCCCTCCGCGTCCAGTCCGGTGCCTGGCTCGTCGAGCACCAGCACCGAGGGCAACATAGCGAGCACGCCAGCCAGAGCTACGCGGCGCATCTGCCCCCCGCTCAATCCAAATGGAGAGCGTGCGGCGAATTCACGGTGTGGCAAGCCAACTGTGTCGAGCGCGTGCTGGACGCGCCTGCGCACTTCCCGTTTATCCAGCTTCATACGGCGCGGCCCGAAGGCGACATCGGCGAAAACTGTGTGTTCAAAAAGCTGCGCCTCTGGAAATTGGAACAGCATCCCCACCTGCTGCCGCAGCGTTTTCAGGTCCGTACGCTTTGCATTGATATCAATGCCGTTGACCAGCACCCTGCCGCTGGTCGGGCGCAGCAGCCCGTTGAAGTGCTGCACCAGCGTCGATTTGCCGGAGCCAGTCACGCCGATAATGGCGGTGCAGTCGCCGCGCTCGATCTCCAGGTTGATATCGTTCAGGGCGATCTTCTGCTGCGGCCCCGGCGCGTAGATATGTGTCAGGTGTTCGGTCACGATAATTGGCTCTGTCAACGCGCAATCTCCCCCGCGATGCTCTCTATCGTCAGCGCGTCCCACGAGATGGGGAGACCGGCATCGCGCAGCCGCGCCGCCAGGGCGATTGGCTCAGGAATGGCAAGCTTCAACTGGCGCAGGCGCTCAAGGTCAGCAAACATACTGGCTGGTGGCCCTTCCATGACGATTTGCCCTTGTTCCATAATCACGATGCGCTGCACCAGCGCTGCCTCCTCTAAAAAGTGCGTCACCTGGATGATCGTCAGGCCGAATCGCTCGTGAAGCTGGTGCAGCAGGGCGACAATCTCCTGGCGCGAGAGCGGGTCAAGCTGCGCCGTCGCCTCGTCCGCGACGATGCCTTGCGGTCGCAATGCGAGCATCCCGGCAATTGCCACGCGCTGCTTTTGCCCGCCCGAAAGTTGCTGCGGCGCTCGTTCGCGCAGGCTTGTAATCCCCACGGCCTCCATCGCCTCCTCCACGCGCTGCCGAATCAACTGCGCCGGGAGGCCGCGCATGGTCAAAGCCCACGCCACATCATCCTCGACAACGGTGGCGATGATCTGGTTATCGGGATTCTGGAAGATCATGCCCACCCGGTCGCGAATAGCGCGCTGTTGTCGCGTATCGCTGGTGTCCATGCCGTCCACCAGCACGCGCCCGCCGGTAGGCGTGAGCAAGGCGTTGCAATGCCGCGCCAGCGTCGATTTGCCGCTGCCATTATGGCCGAGCAGCGCCACATACTCGCCCGGCTGGATGCGCAGGCTCACATCTTGCAAGGCCAGCACCGGCTGCTCCCTGCCCTCCTGTGGATAGGCGTAGCTCACATGTTGTATATCAATGAAGGGAGAGCCGTTCATGCTGGTTCATATCCTCCCTATATACAGACGAATCTGTTTGAGCATCGTGCGCATGATGGCATATCTTCCCAGTGGACTCTTGCCGATCCAGCGCGTAAGCGTGCGTGCCAGCCAGTGCAGCAGCTTGCGCAGGTTGCCGCTGGGAAAGGGACGCACCTCGTAGCCCAGCAGGCGCACAAGCAGGCTGGTGGCGTAATAGACAACAACAACAACCGGGCAGAGAAAGAGCCAGAAGCCCACATACAGCGCCGCTATCCAGTAGGTGAAGGCCAGATTTGCTACTCCCGTCACAGCAGGCAGCAGATTGTGTTTCCAGAGCGTACCAAGTCCCACGCTGGCAGTGAGCGCGTTCATCAGCGAAATGGCAGTGTTGTAAGCACGATGCAGGCTGTTCACAAAGATGCTCAGCGGAATGCCAAATAGCAGCGAGGAAAGCACGATGAGCAGGTAGAGCGCGGCAGCTCCGCAGGTGATGCCCACGAGCAGCAGCGGCCCATGGTGCCAGTGATGCTTCATCGTCACACCCAGGAAGAGGCCACCCATGCCCTCCAGCACCATGAACGCCGTGAAGTTGATGCCGCTGAGCACTGCCACCAGAAACACGGCCACGCAGAAGCCCATGATGCCCGCGTAGAGGCCGCGTCGCAGCACCAGCAGCGCGAACACGACAAAGATAAGGAAACGAAACCAGTCGCCTCCGATGGGCAGGTACAGGGTCAGCAGGTGGAAGATGACCGCGATATCGGCCAGCAGCGCCCCCTCCGCGATCTCAATGGCGCTCAATCTACGAAACATTCGCTATCCTTTGATCTATTTCTCCCATTTACCGGGCTTCTATTCTACACCCGAAAGTCCAAAAAAGCACGCACTCAGGTGCAAATTGGTCAGCACGTGCGCCAGCCATCCCTCCTCCGCACGTGCGCCGACCACCTACGGGGCATATTAATGCTGCCAATAGAGAGGGGATGTTTTTCTACTCTATTGCTCGTTTGATCACAGCCTTTCGTCCCTGCTTGCGCTCAAGGTCAAGGAAGTAGTGCAGTCCTTGACCGTAGAGGTCGTCGCGGCGAGTCATGCGTTCAGCCTCTGCCTGTTCTCCAAGCGCCATGAGAGCGCGATAGGCGACCCATTCCGCGAAGCCTTCGACAATGATTTCGGACTGCTGATGTGAGACATGGGTGGATTGCCAGGCGTGGGCCAGTTCGTGCGCCGCCACGCCCTGGAACAGCGTTTTTGGCAGGTAGTGCTCGATATAGATGTCGCGCTGCTCGTTGAAGCGGTGGAAGAAGCCAAGCAGGTGCTGCGGCTCCGCTCCGCCTGAAGTCGGCGTCTGAGGACCTGCCGCCTCACCTGCCTGCCGGTGCAATGCCAGCATCCGGTTACGTCCAACCAGCGTGAGTCTGGGCAACACATTGATATCGAGCGCGAGGTCGCGCATCAGCAGCGCCCGTACCTGCCGGTAGAGCGGCTCCGCCTCCTGCGGCGTCTTGATGGCCGTACTCAGGCAGCTTCCGCAGCGCCGCGTCTCGCCCTCCGGCCCTGAAAAAATCCTGCCCTGCTCATTCAAGGGCGCGGTACAGACGCCGCAGCGCGGGCGCGTCTGCATACACACCTGGCAGTAGCGTTTCGGCGAACCGTCGATGGTGCTATAGCTGCCCACGATGGGGATGTGGCAGCAATCGCAGACGATGGCCGTTCGCAGGCAGTCGGGACAGATCAACGCGCCGCGCACGGATGTCAACTGGCGTGAGGGGATATTGCAGCGACTGCAGCGAGGAACCGTTTGCTCGCACTGCTGGCAGACCTTGAGCGTGTTATTGTAGACCTTATAGCTGCCCAGAATCGGCTCGGAGCAGAGATCACAGACGGGCGCTTGCTGCCGGCAAGCGGGACAAATCAGCTCGCCGCGCACGCTACTAAGCTGGCGCGAGGGGAGATGGCAGCGGCTGCAATGCGGCACCGTCTGTTCGCACCGCTCGCACACGATCAGCCCGTTGCTATACGTCATATAGCGCCCATATAATGGCGTTCCGCAAAGGTGGCAGGTAAGAGGTTTGTTCATATTTAAGAAAGCAGTTTTTCCTCCGGTTCAACAGGGTGGTCGGGCAGATTTTCCTCTATCGTGTCCTCAAGCTTATCCTTGCTTTCCTCGAACTGATCAGGGTGAGCGGCGCGCCATTCTGACCAGATGGCGACGAGCAGGGCTTGCAGCACACCGGCGAGGGGCGAAGCGAAAAGCGCGCCAACGATGCCGAACAGTTCGGCTCCGGCGATCAAGGCGATGAGCGAGACGATGGGATGCAGCCCAATCGCCTGCCCGACAATGCGCGGCCCGATGACATCTCCCTCGAGGATGTGGATAACGACAAAAGAGGCCAGCACAAGCAACGCTATCAACCAGCCCTGAGTGAGTGCAATCAGGACGCAAATCGCGCCGGAGGTGAGCGTACCCAGGACAGGGATAAATTCCAGGACGAAAGCCAGCACACCAAGTAGGACGGCATATGGGACATGGAAAATCGCCATGTCTATGCCTACCAGCACACCTACCAGCGCGGAAAGCGTCAGTTGGCCGCGAATGTAGCCGCCGACGATGCGTTGGAAGGTATTGAGGAGGAAACGCATACGCCCCTGTTGCGTTGCAGGCATATTGTTGCGCAGCCAGTTCGTGACCCTTGCCCCATCAATCAGCATGTAGATGCTGAGTACCGCGACGACAAAGCTATTCAGGATGAAGCTAAAGATGCCGCTGAGGAATGGTACAATGCTGCTGGTCAACCCTTCCGCCTGGGCGACGATCTGATTGACCGCCGCGTCAATCTGCGCCTGCGTAATACCAATTCGCGTCAATGTTTGAACCAGGGGCGAAGCCTGACCATTAACCGGTGTGAGCATGGTTTTCACCGTCGCCACCAGCGATCCCACCTGACTGATTGCTGTGTTGATCACCAGGTAGATGATGACGCTCAACCCACAAAGCACGATCAGGTAGACAATGAGAATAGAGAGGAAACGCGGCAAGACCCGCTCTAGAAGCCGGACGGCAGGCGTAAGGGCGTAGGCCAGCAGGGCGGCAATCACCAGGATGAGCACCGAGTTGATGACGTGGCCTAACACCCACAAAACGACGGCCACCAGGGCAATCCAGGCCAGGATCGCGATGGGAATATCGCGGCGCATTGCCCACCTGGAGGCCGGTTCCGTGGCCGTATCCACCCGTAATTTGCTGAATGGTCGCGGATTAAAGCTCATAGCCCTCAGTTTCTCTACTCTCTGATGTTCTTTTCGTCTTCTTTAAGCATATACTGATCTTGTAGTTATCAAGTTAGATAAAGCCTTGTTATTATAGCGTATAAGATATCAACTTATCAATGCGAAAAAATCGGTTCGTGTTTGGGAGCGAAGGGTGGAGGCAAGCTCCACCCCTACGAACCTTAC
>DASTKE010000112.1:0-2148 GCA_035716105.1 Ktedonobacteraceae bacterium
CGCCAGCGTCAGCCGCGTCATCTCCGCCGCTATGTCAAAAGCTTGCCCGCTCTGTGCGTAGTCCTGCCAGCGTTCCAACATCTGCGCCGTCGCCTCTGTCATCGTCGTCGCGAAGCCCGCGATGCGCTGGCGGTGAAAGGCCGGTTGCGCCAAACGCCGCTCGCGCCGCCAGAGCGCCCCATCGCTCGTCAGCAGCCCCTCGCCCAGCAGCGACTTGAACCTCTGGTGCGCGATGCCCTTGTGATAATTCTGCTGGTTGCGCCGCAGCACATAATCGATATCATTGGGGTGAAAGAGCACGTAGGCAAAGATGGGGCCAAGCACGCGAAAGCGCACAATATCCCCATATTGTCGCCGCAGCTTCATATAAAAGCCCAACTGATCGCGCTGCAGCTCACGCATCACCCCAAACACCGGGTTCCCCAGCGGCCCCGGCATCGTCCTCAATGTTGAGACCGGCTCTTTTGTTGCTGTTGCCATAGTGTTACCCTATCGTGGATGTGGTATGTTATTACGAATGTTATACCATGTACGGACCGATCAATCGGCGCTGGGCGCGATCAATCGGCCCCTACGACAATTACGTATTCATCATCCGATGTGCCTGTCTAATATACGTCCCTGAAATGCGGATTTCTTCTATCGCCTCTTGACCTGCACATTGACCTGGCCGGTGGGGCGCAGGGCGAGGTGGTGGATGGGGTCTGGCTCGATGCTTTGCCCTGGGACGAGGGTGAAGCTGACGCGCTGGGCGAGAGTGGCGAGCAGCAAGTGACCCTCCATCATGGCGAAGTGGTTGCCGATGCAGATGCGCGGCCCCGCGCCGAACGGCATGAAGGCGTAGCGCGGAAGCTGCTTCTCTCGTTCAGATGTGAAGCGCTCAGGCTGGAACTGCTCCGGTTCGGGGAAGTATTCCGGGCGGCGGTGCATTGTGTAGGGCGCGAGCAGGACAACCCGGTCTCTGGGGACGCGATAGCCATCAATCTCGACCTCGCGCAGTGCGCGCCGTGAGAAGGCGTAGGCCGGTGGGTAGAGCCGCAGCGACTCTTTGATCACCTGCAGGCAGTATGGCAAACGCGCCAGGTCGGCATAGGTCGGCGTGCGGCCCTGCAAGACGCGGTCGACCTCCTCCTGCACCTTCTGGTAGCTTTCAGGATGCTGGCAGAGCAGATACCAGGCCCAGGTGAGCGCGGTGGCCGTCGTCTCGTGTCCGGCCCCGAAGAGTGTCAGGCACTCGGCCAGCACCTGCGCGTCGCTCATCGGGTTGCCATCCTCGTCCCTGGCCTGCAGCAGGATGGAGAGGAAGTCGTTGCGCTCCGTTGGATTGGCGCGCCGCTCGTCGATAAAGCGCTGAATGTAGCCGCGCAGAACAGCGCCCGCCCTGTGCATACGGCGATTGCGCGGCGTTGGCCAGCTATACGGCGGTGGCAGAAGCACCGAGAGGTTGTGCGAAACATATTCCATCGCGACAGCCATAGCCGCGCCCAGTTCGTCGGTTTCCGTGAAGACATCGGCATCAAACAGCGTCTTGCCGATGATGCTCATGGTGAGAGCCGTCATCTGCTGGTTGACATCGATGACGCCACCATCCTCCCACTCCTGCTGAATCTGCTCGCCATAATGCCCCATGATAGCGGCATAGCTGGCGACGTGGCGCGGCTGGAAGGGCGGCGCTATCAGCTTGCGCTGGCGGCGATGAAAGTCCCCCTCGCTGCTGAAGATGCCATCGCCAATCGTCGGACGAAACGTGTTATGAATCGCCACGCCCTTATCGAAGTCATAGGTGTGTTCAACCAGAATGCTCTGTACATGCTCCGGCCTGTTGAACAAAATGCCCGGAAACGGCCCAAAATGCAAGCCGCAAACATCGCCTTCTGCCGCCATCCGCCTCAGCAGTCCCAGCCGGTCCCGATTGAACTCCGGCAAATTCCCAATCACCGGATAGCTGCGAACAAAATGAACCTGCTTCGGCTGCTCTACAGCCGCCTCAACCTGTGTTGCCATAATATGTTCCTCAAACATGACATACATACTCCTGTTGTATGTCATCTCATATCAAAAAATCTCATGTATTGTCTGATAATATTGTAGCACCATGAAACCAGATAACTCTTTTTTCCATCCCCACGAAAAATCAATAGAGATGTG
>DASTKE010000113.1:0-3562 GCA_035716105.1 Ktedonobacteraceae bacterium
TATTGGGCTGGCACCGATGGATGGCGTAACCGATGCGCCGTGTCGCACGATGCACGGGCTGTATGGGCGACCAGATGTGGTGCTGACCGAGTTTACCAATGTCGAGGGACTCTGGCGCGGCAGTGATCGCATCTTCCGCGACTTTCTCTATACCCCGGCGGAACGTCCCGTAGTAGCGCAAATCTTCGGCTGCCGACCCGAATACTTTTATAAGGCGGCACATGTTGTCTGTGAGCTTGGTTTCAATGGTCTGGATATCAATATGGGCTGCCCGGCTCACACTGTCGCCAATAAGGGCGGTGGGGCTGCGCTCATTCGGATGCCGGAAACAGCGAAGGCTATCATTCGCGCCTGTATGCAAGGTGTGCGCGACTGGGCCAACGGGCAGACGCTGGAAGACCTGGAGATGGACCCGCAGCGCATCAAACGCATCCGGCAGATGAACGAGGAGCGCGCCCTGGTCTGGGGCGATACGCCTGCACCTGAGCGCCGCCTGCTGCCCGTCTCGGTCAAGACACGGCTGGGCTATGACTCCATCGTGATTACCGACTGGGTGCAGGAACTGCTCGAAATGGAGCCTGCCGTGATCTCTTTGCACGGACGCACGCTCGCGCAGCACTACAAGGGCGAGGCCAACTGGGATGCCATCGCCGCCGCCGCCGAAATTGTGCGTAAGACTGATACGCTGATCTTCGGCAACGGCGACATCCACAGCCTCTACGAGGCCGCGCAGCGCATTCGCACCACGGGTGTTCACGGCGTGTTGATTGGCCGCGCCAGCTTCGGCAATCCCTGGCTGTTCCAGAACCGCGAGCGACTCAAGCACCTGCTGCACGCCGGCATCAATCCGACCCGCGAGGATTTGCCCGATGCCATGCCCGGTCGCGAGGAGCGCCTGCTGATGGCGCTGGAACACGCCCGTGTCCACGCGAAGCTGAAGGGCGAGGATCACTTCGTCGAGTTGCGCAAGCACATGGGCTGGTACCTGGGCCATTTCCCTGGAGCCAAACAGGTACGTAACGCCCTCGTGCGTATCAACAGCCTGGCCGATGTCGAGCGTATCATTCATGAAGCGCTGGAAACTCCCTACACCTTCAATGACGAGGGGCCAGAGATCCCCATCGAGGAACCCCGCGACAGCGAACTGGATTTGAGCTGTGCTTATTAGAAGAGTTTTATGAATGCTGGCGAAGGGCGGAGGCAGAGCTACACGCCCCTACGAACTGCGAAGATGGCGCGGCACGCGCCTATGGGTTCGTAGGGGCGTGTAGCTCTGCCTCCGCCCTTCGGGTCTTCTTAGACGGAAGTTGCACCTCTTACGCCTGACCGTGATACAATAGAAGACACATTGTTGACTTGATTGGAACTCTAGACTCATGCAGGAGGTGCGGCAGGTCGATGCGAGCGCGTGTGATCTGCGTGGCAAAGCATGAGAAATTACTTGAAATACCTGACCAGACTGGGATGGACCTGGATTGTCGTGCTGTGGCTCTACGTGCGCGTCGGCTGGCGCTTCCTGCGCTGGCGCTGGCGGCTCTGGCGCAGACCATCCCGACTGGTGGAAAGTACACATAGTGGCATGAAACAAACATTGCTGTTTATTCGGCATGGAGAAACTTTCTGGAACGTTGAACATCGTCTCCCCGGCCAGTTGCCGGGTGTCGCACTGAATGAAAAAGGCGTAGAGCAGGTCAAGAAGCTCGCCGAGTCCCTTTCCGGCATCCCCATCAGCGCCATTATCAGCAGCCCATTGGAGCGTGCGTATGAGACGGCGAAGCTTCTGGGAGCGGAACGCAATCTACCTATCGAGACCGAATCCGATCTGATGGATACCGAGGTGGGCCGCTGGGCAGGCAAGACCATCGACGAAGTCACCAAAAATGATCCCGCGTGGAAAGAATTTGTGCGCAATCCAACCGTTGCCCCCGAAGGCATCGAGACCTTCCCACTGCTCCAGGAGCGTGCCATCTCGGCAGTGGAGCGCTGGCGCACAAAGGAGAACGCTGGAGCCTATCCGGCATTTGTCGCGCACGCCGACGTGATCAAAGTGCTGCTCGCCCACTACCTCAGTCTGGATGTAGCCAAAGCTCCAACGCTGATGATTGACAATGCGTCTGTCAGCATGGTTGAATTGGAACAAGATCAACGACCGCGAGTATTCGCGGTCGGCTGGAGTCCCCGTCCCGGTTGGCTGAAACCGCCCACGCCCGAAACGCCCAAAAGCGAAGAGGTCAAGGAAGGGGAGCAAAAAGAATAGATATAGATTGGCACCCCTCGGAGGTGCCAGCGATAAGTATATGAACCTGGGGAAGGGAATGGTCTATGTTTGATCCGCGTGACCCCTACGAACGCTATTACTGGCATTATGACTCGCGACGCCCACTTTCAGTGGCGCAGATCATCGCCCTGAAAAGCGTGGACGCCGAGACCGCCGCACTGACATGGCTGCTGCTGGAACATGGAGCTTCGCTCACCGTGGCCGGGCCAACAGACCCGCAGCCGGGCGTGGGCAAAACAACGACGCTGAACGCGCTGCTCCAGTTCTTACCAGAAGGAACGGCACTGGCCTATATGTCCGGTATGTATGAAAATTTCGCCTTTACCCGCCTGCGCGAGATCAACCCGGCGCGTACCTACGCCCTCTGCAACGAGGTTAGCGACCACCTGCCGATCTACATGTGGGGCAGGATCGCCAAACGCTATCTGACATTGCCCGCACAGGGCTACCATATCGCCACCAGCGTCCACGCCGATACCATCGATGACGTGATTTCCATGTATCGCGACGACTTGCGCCTGGCACCCGCCGAAGTGCGCCGCCTGGGACTCGTCGTCAATATTGGGCTGGTGGGCCGCGCCTACCCGCCGCGCCGCCGCTGGCTCACCACGCATTTTTTTGAGCCGCAGACCAATCCCAGAAAGCCAGACGCCATCACACCGGTACCACTCTCCCTGTGGAACGATGTCGACGATACCTTCGAGTACGCGGATCAGCGCATCCTCGATGATCTGGCAAGCTGGATTGGCATGTCCTGCACCGATTTCAAAGCCGCCCTTCAGCGCCGTACCGCTTGCCTGCAGCAACTCGCCGCGGCAAACAATGGGCGCGGCGTGGACACACAAGATATGTTCGACGCCATCAGCGAACTGCGCGAGCGCGAACAGAAACGCACCCCCTGAGAGGAAGCGTGAAAAAAGTAGTTATGAAATAGATATGTACCGTCCGGTTGTTGTAGTGCATAGAAAGCATAGCATAGCCCCGGCAATTGAGGGAGATGCAGTTCACAATCAGAAAAGGAGGTTCAGATGTCCGCACTTCATCCAAAAATCTATGAAGCAAGCGAAGGACGCTGGCCGCGCATCTGCAATGGACGTTAGGCACAATTGAAGAAAGGAAGCATGACCGTATGTCATATGCAGTAGCCATGCTTAGCGTTCACACGTCCCCGTTAGACCACGCGGGACGTTCGCGGAACGCAGGCGGCATGAATGTATACATGCGCGAACTGGCGCGAGAACTGGGACAGCGCCACGTCACCGTTGATATCTTTACCCGTTGGAC
>DASTKE010000114.1:0-6151 GCA_035716105.1 Ktedonobacteraceae bacterium
ATGTGTTAGTGAAAACTAACATTGTTAATATTATAAAAGACAAAAAGCGTTCTGTCAAGGGATAAGTGCCTGGGCTCTCCATCCTTAGAGGGGAAACCGCAAGTCGTAGGGGCGATGCCTTGTGCTCGCCCGCGCCCCGGATAAGCCAGCGCGGGCGAGCACAAGGCATCGCCCCTACGACTTGCGGTTTCCCCTCTAAGGATGGAGAGCCCAGGCACTTATCCCTTGACAGAACGCTTTTTGTCTTTTATAATATTAACAATGTTAGTTTTCACTAACATATGAAGTTAAAACGAGCATGGAAAGGAGATTATTCATGCGAGCAATGGTCATCAGCCAGTTTGGGGGGCCAGAACAGCTTGTTCTGCGGGACATTCCAACGCCCGTTCCGGGAAATGGCGAAGTCTTGATCAAAGTACGAGCCTTTGGCATCAATCGTGCGGAAGTGTATATGCGCAAGGGTCTGTTTGGGGAGGTCACGCCGGTCAGTGGCATTGAATGCGTGGGGCAGGTCGAGTACGATCCTGCCGGGACGCTTCAGGAGGGGCAGACGGTAGCAACGATCACGGGAGGCATGGGCCGTACCAGAAACGGCAGCTACGCCGAATATACGTGTGTCCCTTTACAGAATGTCTATCCGCTCGAAACCAGGCTGGACTGGGCAACCCTGGCTACTATTCCGGAATCCTACGCGACCGCCTGGAGCTGTCTCTTTGCCAATTTGCGCATCAGGCGCGGCCAGGTGCTCTTTGTGCGCGGCGGCACGTCCGCTCTTGGACAGGCAGCTATCAACATAGCCAGGCACGAGGGCGTGACGGTTCTGACCTCAACTCGGAAGGAAAGCAAGGTGGAATTGCTCACCTCTCTGGGCGCAGCCCACGTCCTGCTTGAAAACGGCAAGCTGAGTAACGCGGTTCGCGCTTCCTTCCCGGACGGCATTGATGCTGTTCTGGACATCACTGGCAATAGCACGCTGCTCGACTCGCTGCCCATGGCCAGGAAAGGCGGGCGCGTCTGTGTAGCGGGCTTTCTCGCGGGCATGGAGCCTGTCGCGTTCAACTGGTTGGCGGATATGCCTTTCGGCGTTGATGTCAATGCCTTCGCCAGCCTGCTGTTCGGCACGAAGGACTTTCCACACTCCGATGTGCCTATGCAGCAGATCGTTGACCGTGTGGCTGATGGAAGCTACAAAACGGAACCTGTGAAAGTCTTCTCATTTGAACAAATCCCCGATGCCCACCGTTTGATGGAAGCAAACACCGCTAACGGAAAGATCGTTGTTGTCTGCTAGCAATGTAGTGCGCTCTACAAGCTCATGCATGTGCGCCCGCGCTGACAGAGCCGATAGTCAATCGGGGTTGAGCGTTGAGGAAGGCTCCAATGCGCTCCACCTGCACATCGAGGCCGCGGCGCTCTCTGGCTGTGAGTTGCTCAAACGGCTCCACTGTGATATCAAGCCGACGGCCAGAGCGCAGCTGATGCCAGACCCCGGCAACAGTTCCATCGATGAGGAGTACAGGGTAGTTTCCCGCCTGCCCACTGGGGTCAGCGTGCGTTGTGCGGCCAGTCCGGGAAAGAGCAGTTCACGAGGTTGGCTAGGGAGGCACCGCGCAGCCCGATGGACCAGAAGGCAGCGGATAACACCTGAGCGTGCGCACCACACAGCGTTCTCGCGATATCTGCTGGTCGGCTGGCCTGTGAGGGAGCGTCAAGCCCCTGGCGAACGAGTCTGCTGGCAGTCACCTGCCTCCACGATAGGGACATCCCCCCGGTTTTTGATCTTATCATCGAGAAGCCTCCGTGCGCTGTTCTGCATTGTCGCTGGCGACAGAAGGAGCCGCCGACACAGGTGCCTCGCCATTGAGTGAGACGACGATGCCGCCGAGCACCGCCACCAGACCACCGGCTATTTGCAGGAGCGTGATGTTATTTCGCAGCAGGAGGATGGCGAAGAGGGTAGAGAAGAGGGGAACGGTCTGTGTGAGCGCGGCCACCTCCCAGGCTTTGATGAGGCGAAAACCCTCCTGTTGGCTAAGATAGCCGAGGCAGAAGTTGGTGACAATGTAGCAGGGAAAGACCCACAGCAGCGTGGTGGGGGAGGGATGCCAGAGCAGGGTGTGCCAGTTCGCCAGCAGTTGGAAAATGAAGACTGGCAGCAGCGTACACGCGCCGAGCAGCAAGCGCAGCGCCGTCAGCACCAGTGTATCAACGTGCGCGGAGAGCCGTTTGGCGGGAATAAAACTGAAGCCGATGCCAATAGCTCCGGCCAGCACCATTCCATCGCCCAGCAAACTGCTCGTTCCGCTACCTCCCTGCGCGCTTTTGAGAAGCACCAGCACGCTGCCCGCCAGCAGCAGCAGCGTTCCGAGTCCCTGTTTCAGCCGGATGCGCTCGCCAAGCAGGAGTACGGCGAAGAGCAAGGCAGCTACGCCGTTAAGCTGGAGCAGGAAACCGCCCACCAGTGCGCTGGTACGCGCTAAACCCGCGACAATCAGCAGCAGAGGCAACGCTGTTCCGGGACAGGCGAGCAGGAAGAGTGCGAGCCAATCCCGCCGTTTGAGGATGAGTACGCTGCTGAAAAGCGGTTTGCCGGTCAGCAGCAAGAAGAGCGCAACCAGCAATCCCCCGGTGAAGAGGCTAAGAAAGCCAACGATGACGGCATCTATTTCGCGGCCCAGCATACTCGCCAGCACCACGCCGAGACCGAACATGAGCGAAGAGGCCAGGGCGTAGCCGATGCCGCGCAAGTGGGTTGTTGCTCTCATTGGGCAGCCACCGTGTCTGCCCTGTGCGAGATGGCGAGGACAGTCAGGAGTTCTTCGGCATCGGTGAGGAAGCGATTGGCAGGTAGCACCTGTTGTACGAGTCCCAGGCGCAGGGCTTCGTGCGCGGAGATGGTCTCGCCCGTCAGCATGAGGCGCATAGTGGCGGAATAGCCGACGAGGGCGGGAAAATAGACGGAAGCCACGGGCGGGAAGACGCCCAGCTTGATTTCCGGCAGCCCGAAGGTGGCATCTTCGTGGGCGATCACAGTGTCGCATAGCGCGGCCAGTTCGCAGCCACCGCCCAGCGCGTACCCCTTGACCAGCGCCACAGTCGGGATACCGTGCGCCCGCAGTTCCTCGAAGGCCGCGCAGTTATCATGCACAGCCCGCAGCATCTCTCGCTCGCGCCCCTCCAGGTGGTCATTGACATCAACTCCGGCGCAAAACGCACGCTCACCCGCGCCCGTAATCACTACCAGTCGCGGCCCCCGCCTGACACCATCCCGCATCACCGCCGTCAACTGATCCACCATATCGATAGTCAAGATGTTCAGCGGTGGTCGATCCAGTATCAGCCACAGGATATCTTTATGAAAGCGAATGCGTATGTCTGCCATAATTTATTCTTTATTATCCTCAACCGGCTCAAGGTATAATTCTATCGCCTCTCGGATGTTTGCCATCGCTTCTTGCTTTGTCTCACCTTCGCTAATACAACCGGGCAGCGAAGGAACATAGACGGTATAACCACCTTCATCGCTTGGTTCCAGAATCACTTTGAGTCGCATCGCTTTCCATCCTTTTTTGCTCGCCACTGTCATAACCATTGTAATTAACCGCGCTCCTTAAGCGCGAGCACATGCTTTATTATAACATGCTTTGTGAAAGAGAAACAGGGGAAAAGCGCCCGCGCTTTTCCCCTGTTTCTCTTTCACAAACACAGCCCCCTTACTTTCCGGAGAAGTTGGGTTTGCGTTTCTCGACGTAGGCGGCGATGCCCTCTTTGGCATCTTCGCTCTGGAAGAGTAGTTGTTGCAGTTCGCGCTCGATGGCGAGGCTTTCTGAGAATGAGACCTCTGAACCGGATTGCACCGAGCGCTTGATGCGCCCGACGGCTTTGGAGGCTTTGTTGGGCGGGCAGAAGCTCTTCGCGTACTCCATGACGTGCTCCCAATAGTTCTCCGGCTCGTAGATGTAGTTGATAAGGCCGAGGTCGAGCGCCTCTTGAAAGCTCATCAGCTTGCCTTCGGTCAGGTATTCGATGGCTTTGTTTTTGGGCAGCGCTCGCGCCAGGCGCTGGGTGCCGCCGGTGCCTGGCAACACGCCGAGGTTGACCTCCGGCAGACCAACCTTGCCCCCGTTGCGCTTCGCGATGCGGATATCGCAGGCCAGGGCGATTTCCAGGCCACCACCGACGGTGTGGCCGTTAAGGGCAGCAATCACCAGCTTGGGCGTCTGCTCCAGGCGCGTCAGCGTCTCGTTGGCATGGAGGCAGAAGAAGTACTTGAAGCCCGGCGTGACCGAGTTGAGCATACTGATCTCCGCTCCCGCGCTGAAGAACTTATCTCCAGAGCCGCGAATGAGCAGCACATGCACATCGTCGTCGAAGCGCGCCCGCAAAATAGCCTCGTCAAGCTGGCGCATCATCTCGTAGCTGTACGTGTTGGCGGGTGGGTTGGTGAGTTCAATCACGGCAACGCCGCCGTTCGCGGTGTAGTTGACCAGTGTGCGTTCTGAGGTTGTTGTCATCGTTGGCCTTCCTTTCGTGCCTTTTGACTTTGAGCAGTATAATCGTCCAGAACGTCGTCATCTTTGACACGTTCAAATGGTGTATGACAGGTGTTGCAATAGTATTGCACGGTCAGCAGTTGCTGGCCGAACAACGAGAACAGTTCGGTATCGGTCGAGCCACAATACGGACACGTCACCTCCGGCGTCTTTTCAGCATCGTCCCTATTATATCCCATAATCATCCTCCTGTAGGGGCCGATTGATCGCGCCCAGCGCCGAACAATCGGCCCCGACGTGTTTAATCTTCGCCCGGTGGCATTCCACGAGTACCAGGGTAGCGGTGCGCTGGGTTGCCAGCTTTTGGTGGCGGCGTCGAAGGTGACGGGGACGTTGATGTCCAGACTACTGAGCGTGGGCATGATCTTGTGCAGGTAGCGGCGGCGCAGTTCGTCGGGCGAGGCGTCGATAACGCCTTCTTGATAGAGTTGTTGCATGACGGGATCATCCTGCGGGCCGAACCAGCAGAGCGTCTCGTTCCAAAGCCGCTCTAACGAGTCTAGCATGGCGGCACGCACGGCCCCACCCGCGTTGGCGAGGCGGCGCACCCAGCCCTCACCGTGCATGACGTGGATGCGCTCCTCCTGAATGATTTTGCGCGAGCGCTGGCGCAGGGCTTCATAGCTGGAGTTTTGCGCGGCCTCGAAGAAGGTCGTGAGGGCGGTATCGATGAGAAAGTTGGTGGCGACGAAATCCATCCAGCCCCGGAAATCCTGGTCGAGGAAGGCCAATGAGTAGTGCAGCGTGCGCGTCTCTGGCTCAATTTGCGTCGGTTCGGCCTCGGCCTGTGTGAAGTTGTCGAGCAAGGGGTAGAGCGTGCGCGCATGTCCAAGCTCGTCCTGCGTCATAGCGGCAGCCGCCACCGCCGCCTCCAGTGCTGGCGCGCCATTCGACCAGAAGGCGTAGCGCCGCCCAATCGCCTGCTTATTGTCCGCCAGCGACGAAAGCACGGCGAACAGCGCTGCATTATCGATGCGTTTACTGGCCATATCGTTTCCTTTATGTCTCAAATACCTTGACGATACTCTGGCGCGGCACAAGCACCATTTCGATCCAGCTAAATTCGTCGTAGATGCTGCGAGCGTAGACCTTTGCCAGTTCCACGTCGTCGGCCATGACGTTGCCGATCTCGTGCAATGGCTCATCGTATTTGCGCCGCGCATAGACGTGCCAGACAGAGCTTTCGTTGAGCGCCTCGCGCCTGGATTTCGTCGCACTTTCCCCGGTTGCTGTTGAACTCATGTTACGGTGCCTCCAAACGATGCGATATATAGCGCGATCGGGTGTACTGTAGGGGCGAGGGTGGCGGAGCGGCGAGGGGAGGGCCTTTATGGTCGCCCGTTGTCCCTGTTGTTTGCCGGCCATTCAGTGGGCTACGCGGGCGACCATAAAGGCCCATCTGGCACCGCCTAACCACCCTTGCCCATATGGATTATTCAAGAGCTGTTTATGCCGAAATGCCCCAGGTGCGCATGATGTCGATGCCTTCTTCGCTGAGCCGGTTTTTGGTCCAGACGGGTTCCCAGACGATCTCGATGTTGACCTCTTGTACGCCTGGTTCGCGCAGCAAGCGCTCGCGAATATCGTCCATGATGAAG
>DASTKE010000115.1:0-3410 GCA_035716105.1 Ktedonobacteraceae bacterium
TCAAAAACTCGCCCATCTCCGGTCAACTCAACACGCTGCTTAGCCGTATGGTGCAGATGGAAATGGCGAGGCGACCGGCAAGCATGGCTGTCGTCAAGAAAGAATTGCAGCGTCTGCTTGCCCAGCAGACGGCGAAAAAGCTGTCTCCCCCGGTACAGAAGGTCATACGGGCCAGAATTGGACGCAGAAACTTTTTGCTCGGCCTCGCCAGTGTGATTGGTGTTTGTGGGGGCAGCATCGCCATCACAGCCTACGACTATCTCCATCCGAACCTGTTTGGTGCGCCCTCGATACATCCAATTCTTGGCGATAACCCGGTTTCTTCTCCTGCTACTCCGGCAGCGTATCCCGGCAATACCAGGATTCTCAGCCAGTCGCTCTACACCTATCGCGGCCATATAGGCACGGTGACAGCCGTTGCCTGGTCGCCCGATGGGCAGCACATAGCTTCAGCCGGGATGTTGGATTGCTCAGTGCAGGTGTGGGAAGCAAGCACAGGCAGCATCATGGCTATTCCCGCTCTGATCAGCGATGCAATGGGCCAGCAATTTCCCACGCGCAGAACAATCCCCGCCGTGTTCGCCCTGGGCAAGCTGCAAGTGGATACCCTGGCATGGTCGCCCGATAGCACCTGTATCGCTTCAGCCTATAACAATGACAGCGTAGATATCTGGAACATCATCACCGGAGATGAAACACTGCTCGATTTTAGCCAGTCTGGAACGTCCAACGCCCTTGCCTGGTCGCCCGATGGCACGCACATCGCCGCAGTAAGTGGAAATAGCAACATAAAGATACGTTCAGTAGCAACAGGAGCATTCATCCTCGGCTACGAGGGCCATACACAGGCGGTACACGCGATAGCCTGGTCGCCCGATGGCAAGCAAATCCTCTCCGGGGGAGACGATGGTATGGTACTGATATGGGATGCCAGTACGGGGATCACGCTCGTCAAAAAGATAGGTTTTGCTGAGATACAGGCGCTAACATGGTCGCCTGACGGCAGGCAAATTGCCGTGGGTGGCTCCGATGGCACGGTGCAGGTGTATGATAGCAAAGGAAACCCTCTGTTTACGTATAGCAGTCATACCGGGAACATCAACGCGCTGGCATGGCAACCGGGATCACGCCTGCTGCCCGGCCATCCGGCGCGCATCGCCTCCGCCGGGGACGACAGCACGGTGCAGATATGGTCTTTTGGGCGGGCGGGAAACTCAAAACAGTTGTCGGCAATGGCTTTGCAGGGCGAGATACTGATCTATCAGGGGCATTCCGGGCCGGTTACATCTATCATGTGGGCAGCGGATGGACAACGTATTGTGTCAGGCAGCGCAGATGGGACGGTGCAGATATGGCGCGCAATGTAAACGACAGCGTATCCTCTTCCCGCTATTGCCAGGCGTGCGGAGCAGCCAATCCGGTGCTGGCTGCGGTATGCGCCGCCTGCCAGCAGCCATTTTCTCAGGGTACGGCAGGAGGCGGAGCCAGCACCAATCCCCTCACCGGGCTGCTCCTGCCCGCTGTCGTGCTCTACCAGCGCTACCGCGTTCTTGAGGTGCTGGATACGGATGAGGTCTCCACCATCTACAAAGCCGAGGATATCCAGCTCGGCAGCCGCGACGTTCTGCTCAAGGAAATAGGCAAAAACAACACGGACACTCAGGAGGCTCTGGCCATGATCGAGAAGGGCAGGCGCGAGATGCTGACGCTGGCAAGCCTCGTCCACCCCAACCTGCCGCGCATCTACGATTACTTCGTGGAAAACTCCCGCTGGTATTTCGTGATGGACTTTCTTGACGGCGAAACGCTCGCAGCATATATGAGCAAAAGGCATTACAAACCCCTGCCTGTAGAAGAAGTGGTCGACGCTGGCATCCAGCTTTCCACCGTGCTCGACTACCTGCACATCCACCAGCCGCCGCTCGGCTTCAATGAACTGACGCTGGAGACGCTCTGGCGCACACCAGACGGCAAGCTCTACCTGCTCGAAGTCGGCACACCCGCGCCAGCCGCGGCGATGCCGCAG
The DNA here is from genome assembly GCA_035716105.1 of Ktedonobacteraceae bacterium. Lineage (GTDB taxonomy): Bacteria > Chloroflexota > Ktedonobacteria > Ktedonobacterales > Ktedonobacteraceae > CADDYT01. Next base: position 2,027 of record DASTKE010000115.1, read on the forward strand.
CGAACCTCCATCTATAGTCTGGGGAAGCTTCTACAACAGTTGCGGAGAGGGAAAAAGCCTGCGCGCTCTCCACTCTCGCGTCTCGCGCTTCCCAGACCACGCTTACGATTCAGAAACTCACAGGCTACCCCGCTCAAACTGCTGATCGGTCAGATGCTTCACAGGGATGTGAACAAGCGGCCCTACACAATGGGTATGGTGAAACAGGAACTGGAACACCTGGCAATCCAATTGATTCCCACACGGGACTGGAGACTTGCACGCCGCACTGTGTTGAAGTTGGGTGGACTGGCGTCACTCGCTATGGTCAGCAGCGCGCTAACCTGGCAGGCGGAAAGTATCACGCACAGCTACGTACCTCGTCCAGGCTACAGCCCCCGTCTGGGTGGCACCATCTACACGTATGACGCGAACAGCCCCGTTCTCTCCGTCGCATGGTCGCCCAATGGAAGGCGTATTGTCATGGGAGCGCGGGGAGTATGGGACCCGCAGAACGAGGTACATACATCGGACGCCAATAAGAACAATGTTCAGTCATGGGACGCCAATTCGGGAGAACATACCATCTACTATCGCGATCCCAACCTTGAGAATGGCGTTGAGTCGGTGGTGTGGACGCCGGACGGCAGGTACATCGTGGTCGGAACCGATGATGGCGTCGTGTGTGTCTGGGAAGCGGCTACAGGGAAGAGACAGGGTGTCTATCGCGGACATGCCCCAGGCGCAATGGTCGTCTCCGTTGCCAGTTCGCCGGATAGCACGTACATCGCCTCTAGCAGCGCTGACGCAACGGTGCAGGTATGGGAAGTCGCCACAGGCCACCAGCATATCACTTATAACAATCATTCCGACACTGTGACATCGGTGGCCTGGTCGCCCGACGGCAAATATATTGCCTCGGCAAGTTACGATAGAACTGTGCAGATCTGGGAGGTCACGACAGGCAAGACCGTCTTCATCTACTATAAACACGCGAACAAAGTGTTCGCAGTGGCCTGGTCGCCTGATGGGCAGCGCATCGCCTCCGGCGGCTCGGATACAACCGTACATATCTGGCCCGTGTCTCTCTTCAACGGCACCGGTCAGGGCAAAAAGTCTTCCACCATTATCTATAAAGGACACAAGCGGGCAATCCAGGATATTTCATGGTCGCCCGACAGCCGCACCATTGCCTCGGCAGCCGATAATGCCCAGCTCTGGAACGGCCTCACCGGAGCGCATATCTTCACCTATACTGGCCATGCCTCTAATGCCAACCTGGAAGTGCAGGCGGCGGCATGGTCCCCCAATGGCCGCTACATCGCCTCCGGTGGCTACGAAGGATCCGTCCAGGTCTGGAATAGCAGATAACAAGGAAGAAACGGACAGTGGGCCGGTTGGTTGC
>DASTKE010000116.1:0-3300 GCA_035716105.1 Ktedonobacteraceae bacterium
GAGACAACTCTCGACGAGAGCGTGCGCCGCTTGCTGCGCCTGTTTGACAGAGTGGGCTTGCTCGAACATCCAGAGAGCGCACCGGAGCAGGCCATCGACCGGCCTCCACATCGCGCACTGGCTCGTGAAGCGGCGGCTGAAGGCATGGTGTTGCTCAAAAACGACTCCGGTATCCTGCCATTACAACGAGAGCAATTGTCATCACTGGCGATTATCGGGCCGAACGCGAAAATAGCACGCATTATGGGCGGAGGCAGCGCACGGGTCAACCCCCACTACGCGGTCTCACCTTATGAAGGCATCGTGGCAAAAGTGGATGGTCAGGTGACTATTGGCTATCAATTGGGCTGCACCAATCATAAAATGCTGCCATTAGTCGATGCAAACCTGCTCAGACCCCACGCCGGGAGTTCAGAGCATGGCATGAGCGTCGCCTATTTCAACAATCTCGACCTCGTGGGAGAGCCTGTGTACACGAAGCGAAGCGAAACCAGCGAGTTGAACAGAATGGGCCAGCTTCCTGCCAGCGTTAATCAACGGCAATTTTCGGTTCGCTGCAGCGGGCAATTCGCACCACAGGAGAGCGGTACCTACACCTTTGGCCTGATTAGCGCGGGGCTGAGCCGGTTTTTCATCGATGGACAGGAAATCATCGACAACTGGACGCGGCAAACTCGCGGCGAGGCGTACTTTGGCTTCGGCAGCGCAGAGGCCACCGGCACAGATGAATTGATGTCGGGACGCAGTTATGATTTCACACTCGAATACAGCAAAAGCGCGGCGGTGTCGATGGCCGCACTTCGCCTCGGCTGCCTGCCACCCGTTGCGCCTGACGCCATAGAGCAGGCGGCAAAGCTGGCGGCGGAAGCGGATGTGGCGCTGGTCTTCGTGGGTTTGAGCGACGAATGGGAAAGCGAGGGCTTCGACAAACCAGACATCGACCTGCCTGGGCGGCAAACGGAACTGATCGAGCGTGTGGCGGCGGCAAATAAGCAGACTGTGGTGGTGCTCAACACCGGTTCGCCTGTTGCCATGCCCTGGCTCGATAAGGTTGCCGCCGTCGTGGAGGCGTGGTTTCCCGGTCAGGAATGCGGCAATGCTATCGCCGACGTGCTTTTTGGCGATACGACGCCTTCTGGCAAACTGCCCCAAACCTTTCCAAAGCGCCTGGAAGACACGCCAGCCTACATCAACTATCCCGGTGAGAACGGGCGCGTGCGCTACGGCGAAGGACTGTTTGTCGGCTATCGCTACTATGATAGGAAGAAAATCGAACCACTCTTTCCTTTCGGCTTCGGACTCTCCTACACCACCTTCAGCTACAGTCCGCTGCGGCTCAGCACACAGACCATCAGCCCCGGCGATAAGCTGCACGTGGAGGTTGATATCACCAATAGCGGGCAGCGAATGGGAAAAGAAGTGATACAGGTGTATGTGCGGGATGTCGCGGCGCGCTTGCCGCGACCGGACAAAGAACTCAAAGCCTTCGCCAAAGTGCAGCTCGCGCCCGGCGAATGCAAAACGGTTACGCTCACGCTCGACCGCGACGCCCTGGCCTATTACGATGATCTGACACACGAGTGGGTAGCAGAGGCGGGAGAGTTCGAGCTACTGGTTGGCGCGTCGTCACAGGATATCCGCTCCAGAGCCGTGTTTACGCTTACAGCCACCAGCCGCTTCGGAAGCCAGGCGCGGGAAGTACAGGCAAAGCCTGGTCTTGACAGTACGATCTCCCAACTGGTTGCAGATGAGGAAGCCCGCGCAATCCTGAATAGGCATTTGCCCGGCATCCTCAACTCCCCACAGCTTGATATGGCAATGGGCCTGACGCTTGAACAGATCGCCAGCTTCGTTCCCGACATTCTGACAAGCGAGGTAATCCAGCGCATTGGTGCAGACCTGCAAGGCCTGGAGAGATAGTTTGTACGTAGACACCCGCACCGAATAGTACGTTTGCCGCTCTGTTTGATTTGGTGGTAGGATAAGGTCAAACAGAGCGGTTCACAGCTCATATTTCACGGAAGAGGAATAGTTATGTCAAATGGAGCATATCTTCCGCTCGCGGGGAAGCGAGCAGTTGTCACGGGAGCGGGACGCGGCATTGGTCGCAGCATCGCCCTCGCGCTGGCCGAAGCCGGTGCGGACGTGGTTGTCTCCGCTCGCACCGGCAGCGAAATCGAAGCGCTGGCGGCGGAAATCGAGGGCATGAGCCGCAGGAGTCGGGCCATTGCCTGCGATGTGACAAACGCGGAGCAGGTGCAGAGCATGGCACAGGCGGCTATGGAGAGCATGGGCAACATCGATATTTTGGTCAACAACGCTGGCAACGCCGGAAGCCATAAATTTGCCAATCATCCAGATGAGTTGTGGCAGCGGATGCTGGCCGTTAATTTGACCAGCATCTACTACGTCAGCAAAGCCTTTGTGCCGAAGATGATCGAGCAGCGTGGAGGTCGTATCATCAACATCGCCTCCATCGCCTCTCGCGTGGGCGGCAGCTACATCGCCGCCTACACAGCAGCCAAGCACGGCGCGCTCGGCCTGACACGCGCCCTCGCCACCGAACTGCTTCCCTACAACATAACCGTCAATGCCATCTGCCCCGGCTATGTGAATACGCCCATGACCGATGCCAGCGTTGCCAATATCTCCGGTAGAACCGGCATGGCGGAAGCCCAGGCCCGCGAGTACCTGGAAAAAACCAGCCCGCAACGCCGCCTGATGGAGCCGGAGGAGATCGCGTCGATAGCCGTTTTCCTCGCCCAGGATAGCAGCAGAGGCATCACGGGGCAGGCTATCAACATCGATGGCGGCGGTGTTATGTCCTAGCGTTCTGCTCCGCAACGAAAGAGAGTGTACGATGGAGTACGAGTTCCTCTACGAAGTGAACGATGGTGTCGCTACGTTGACCTTCAACCGGCCCGAAGTGATGAACGCTCTCACCTTCGAGGTATACGCCCAACTGCGCGACCTCTTCGAGTCGCTGCGCTACGATGACGCGGTACGGGCGGTGGTGCTGACCGGCGCGGGTGACAGCTTCTGTTCTGGCGGCGACGTATATGAGATCATCGGCGAACTGCTCACACGCGACATGAAGGGACACCTGGAATTCACCCGCATGACTGGCGCGGTGGTCAAAAACATGCGCTCGCTCGACAAACCTATTATTGCCGCGCTCAATGGCATGACCGCCGGGGCAGGCGCGGTGATCGCCCTGGCCTCCGACCTGCGCATCGCCTCGGAAAAGGCGCGCATTGCCTTTCTCTTCAGCAAAGTCGGCCTGACCGGTGCCGACATGGG
>DASTKE010000117.1:0-3231 GCA_035716105.1 Ktedonobacteraceae bacterium
CAGGCTGAACGCCTGCAAGACCATGCCAGACCCCTTGTGGTACTGATTGGCAATCGCCTGCACACCGGAGGCAATGGCTTCCGTCGTCTGGAGATTTTTGTAATGTCCAATCGGATAGAAGTCCTGCATCAGGATGTCGGCGCTGTCCGCGAAGGTCGCCAGATCAGAATTGGCGTATGCTCCCTGGCTGCGAGCGACAAAGAGACGAGGGTGATGTGGGTCTGCACTGTAGATGATATCTGAGAGATGTTTGACCAGGCCATGCTGATCCGGCGGCACCTCATCTCCCACATAATAGCCCCAGGTGGCCGGAAGGTATTTCACCTGATTGACAACATAGCGAATAAAATCATCAGTATTGCTGCAATGGCAGGAGGTGATGAGCGAGGGATAGATGGTACGCGGGTTGTATTGCGACGCATCGAGCAGGCGGTAATCCGAGAAGTTCCAGATGATTTTCAGACCAAGCAGTTTGGCTTGATAGGCGTAGCGCAGCTCCTCATCAAGAGTTCCGCTCAACTGCCTATAATTGATGACCAGCTTAAAGCCACCACGCGCTATCTGAGCCAGTTGTTTAAAGCAGGTTTCTCCCACGCTGGGCGGGCAGCTTTCATAGAGTCCATAGCCGTCCGTGGGAGGATGTGTCGCTGCCGGACTGGTTGGCGTCGGGTTCCGTGGGATGATCAACTTTGGGGGTGATCCCTGCGAGTGTTGCCAGGTGATCGTCGCCGCTACCGCGATAAGCACAACGAGGCATACAAGGAAAATATATTTGCCTTTTGAACGCAACATTGTGGAGATAGCTCTTCCCTTTCACTGTTCAGCATGGTTGAGATGATTGTATATCTTGTCGTATCCAGGTTGTCAAATGTAATAGAGACTTGTCAAGTGAGGGGTGTCGTGATACACTTGCCACACATGAGTACATGAAAGAAAACGTTGATGGTGAGCGAGAATGGCTGATCGATTTCGCATTCTGGTTGTCGAAGATGAAGAGACGCTAAACCAGAGCATTGTCAATTCCCTACGCAAAGACGGCTATCTTGTGCAAGGCGTCAACAGCGGGGCGGAGGCTATTCGTATCCTCTGGTCGGAAGAATGCGACGTGGTGATTAGCGATCAGAAGACGCCCGGCGCGGATGGCTTTGAACTGCTGCAATGGCTGCGCACCTACCGGCCTGAGACGCGCATGATAATGCTCTCGGCCTATGGTTCGCCTGCCACCCGCACCCAGGCGCTGGAAGGCGGGGCCGTCAGCTACCTCGAAAAGCCGCTCAACCTGCACCAGTTGAAAGAGGAACTGCGCCGCCTGCTGCAACAAACGGGCTTTTCCGCCAGCCTGGACTCGTTTGACCTGCTGGATGTGATCCAGATCATTAATATGAGCCGCAAGAGCATCGCGCTGCTGGTCAATACCGGGTTGGAGGAGCGCGGCGTGCTGCGCTTCCAGGAGGGAGAGCTGATCTGGGCAGAGTATGGCACCCTGCGCGGCGAGGAGGCGTTTTTCGCGCTCGCGGCGCATAAGAACGGTACGGTCGTTCATCAGCCCTGGAACGCGCAGATCACGCCCAATGTCACCCAGCCACTGTCTCGTTTGATCTTCCAGGCGCTGCAATACCGCAGCAAATACGCGGTCCGGCAGCAGCTGAGCGGCGAACAGGAAGCCATACCTCATCAGGGGCCAGCACCCATACAGACACCAGCACAGATGCCGGAAGAGATTGATGATACCCCCTTCGTGTTTGCGGTCGATCCTTCGCCTTTACAGCAGCAGGAACAGGGGCAGATCGCGGCAAGTTTAGTTATAAACCAGGAGCAGAGGCAAGCCGAGGCGGGTCTGATAGTGAACCAGGAGCAGAAACAGCCATCAGCGAGTATGGGCATCAATCAGGAGCAGTGGATGCAGGAAGCGGAGCATATCAAGGAATGGTGGCAGGATACAGGACATTCCGCAAAGGCGGCTGCACCCGCTGACGGGCGTTCTGCTGGTGCCAGTGGTGCTAACGGTAATGGCAGGCATAGTTTTGCATCTCCGGCAAGCAAACCTGGAGTGCAGGATGACGCGAACATCACGCCCTCTACGTTGCATAAAACTCCGGCGGGCCAGCGTCCCGATCTACCTGCCTGGTTAACGGAGCAGCCGACGCGCTCCGATTTACAGCCATTGCGTCCCTCCGCGCTCTCCAGCAGCGGGCCGATGCCGGTACCTCTTGTTATCAAGACATCACCCGCCGAATGGCAGCCGCCATCGCTTTCGACGGTACCCAGGCCCACCATAACGCCGACACCGATACCACCTGCCGCGAGGACGACTGAACAGCAGCGCCCGGTAGAAAGAAGGCCACGCCCGAATCCCTCTAAGTGGCAGCCGCCGGAGCGCCCTGAGCAGCAGAGTTCCGGCCAGCAGCCAGCCCGTTCGTCGAGCGGGCCATTACAAGGAATGGTGCCGCCTACCCCTGCTACGAAGCCCACGCCTATTCCTCCATCCCGCGTAACGGGCAATCCGCCAGCCGTCGGGGGACGGCAGAGCGACTCCTTGAGGATTATGGCAAACGTGCCGGTAGTCACCAATCCGAATGTTGGGGCCGTGACAGGCACGGGTGTTGGTGACAGCGCGCCCCATCATATGGCGCAGCCTGAACGACAACACACCCTGTCTCCCCGGCGCAACTATCAGGCGCTAGTTTCGGCCCTGCAAACGCTTGGCTACTCCATCCCCGGCTTTGTCGCTGCTGCCGTGGTTGGATTGGATGGGCAGCCGGTGGCACAGGTCGCGGTGGATGACCTGGATATCTCGCAGATGTGTCGATCCTTCAGCGCTCTGCTACAGAGCGGGCTGCGCTCGCTTGAGCAGGGCGGCTGGGGAAGCCACGAAGAGACGGTGATTACCAGCGCAGATCGGCATATCCTGCTGCGCCTGGTCGGTGATGCCACCAGCGCTTTTCAGGTGCTCATCACCACGCGAGAGGCTGAACCGGCGGAAAGCCTGGAAGTGATGGCAAACGTCGAGGGTGCCATCAGTGCGGCTTTGCGCTAAAATAGGAGCAGCGATATCGTGACGTTGTACTGGAAGAGGAAACTGGCATGAGTGAGGTGAAGCCTCCCAGAACCGAGGAGCAGAAGAGGATTGATCGCAATTCCTTTATCCTCGGCATCTTTATCGGCCTGGCGATTATTGTGCTCTTTACAATCCTCTACTTCGCGGGCTTTATAAAGTAAGGAAGCGGTGTG
>DASTKE010000118.1:0-6885 GCA_035716105.1 Ktedonobacteraceae bacterium
GCGGGCGAGCACAAGGCATCGCCCCTACGACTCCTCAGCGAAGTACTATTGCTCTGGACATTGCTTGCTTGACCTGCTATGCTATAGGGAGTAGTGAAGAGAGCCGAGAGAACGTACAATAGGGGAAGAAAACAAGATAGATAGAGATAGTCTCTTGTGCTCCCACGCATCTTCCAGCAGAGTCGCTGGAAAAGCAAGTAGTCGCCTACGGCCTCAAAGGAGAGGAAACAATGAAACAACGGAACTCACGTGCGAGTATCGCAAAAGCTCATGCGCATGGTCTCCCTCACCTGCGCGCCCTGCGCCAGCGTCGTGGCCTCAGCCTCGGCCAGCTTGCCGATATGACTGGACTGCGCCGCGATACCATCGTTCGCCTGGAAGATGGCAGCGAAGACCCACAACCCTATCACGTCCGCCTCTTAGCGCGTGTGCTTGAAGTCAAGCAGCTTGACCTCGTTTCCTGAACATCTCAAGCTTCCGAGCCGGTTACAATGAAGTGATAGCTCTTCCTGGTCAGGCAAGGAATGAATCTCCTTGCCTGTTTTGTTAGCATCATTAGAGAAACCGCTGTGCTAACATGCGATATCACAACCAGGAGGAGTATCATGCGTGCAGACATTGTGCCGGGAGCGCGTTTTCCCGATTATGAATTGACCGATCACACGCGGACGCGCCGCCGCCTGAGCGAACTACAGGGCAATGACCCGATGATCCTTATTCTTTCGCGGGGCCACTACTGCCCGAAGGATCACCAGCAGCATCTCGAACTGGCCGCTTTCTACCCCAAAATCGCCGTTGCCTATACCAGCATCGTCACTATTTCCACCGACAACATCCTGGAATCTAACGAGTTCCGTGCCGCCGTTGGCGCGCAATGGACGTTCCTATCCGATTCCGGGCGTAAAGTTCAGCAAGACCTCGATATCCAGGAGTACACCGACCCATTCCACAATCCCATGATCCCGCACACGCTTGTCCTCGAACCAGGCCTCATCATCTACAAAATATACAATGGCTACTGGTTCTGGGGACGCCCATCCACCCAGGATTTGTGGCAGGATCTGCGCGAGGTCACACGCAAGATTCGCCCCGACTGGGACCTCTCAACTCCCGGCCTGCGCGAGAACTGGGAAGGCGACAAGACCCTGCACTACCCCTACAAAGAGCGAAAGTAAGGGTTTTTCAAAAACATCTGTCACAAGAAAAGCGCGGGCGCGCTTTTCTTGTGACAGATGTTTTTGAAAAACCCTTGACTTTCTGCTCACCCCGCGTTATAATTATTATTAATCGGTCAGTCAATTAATAGAGAGAGAAGCGATAGCGAACAATGGCACGAACGCCGAAAGTTGTAGAGGATCGTCGCGAACAGATTATTGACGCGGCCATGCGCGTCTTCTCACAGAAAGGCTTTACGAAGGCTACCAACAAAGATATCGCGCGCGAGGCAGGCATTACGCCGGGGTTGATCTACTACTACTTCGAGAGTAAGGAGGCGCTGCTGCAAGCAATTCTGGAAAGCAGGTCGCCGATGCAACTGGTGACATCGCTCTCGCCGCAGGCGCTGAGCTTGCCGCCGGAGTCATTCTTGCGCTCCCTGTTGCTGCGCGTCCTCGATATTGTCGAGAGCGAGAATTTTGTCGGATTGTTGCGGGTCATGCTGCCGGAGCTGGTGTATAACCCTGACGTGCCACCTCTCGCGGCTGGCTTCATCCAGCGCATCCTGACGTTTCTCGCGGGCTACCTGTCATCAAAAATGGAGACAGGTGAGTTGCGGCGTACCGATCCCGCTCTGACGGCTCAGATCTTATTAGGGAGTATGATTGCTTTTGTGCTGCGCCGCCATATCATGCGCGATCCCATTGCTTTGCAGTACACGCACGAGCAGATTGCCAGTGCCGTGATTGAAACAGTGATCGAGGGCTTGCTACCACGATAAAATTTTTTGTTAGTTTATTAATTAGCCAGTCAGTTAAAAATGGAGATAGCAACTCAGGAGGTGTTTCTATGCAACAGGATGTTGCGCGACAGGCGGAAAAAACGGAGACAGCAGCACGGGTGGAACAGGTGGAGCAGACGACGTGCTGCATTGTGGGCGGTGGCCCGGCTGGTACCGTGCTGGCGCTGCTACTGGCGCGGCAAGGCGTTCCCGTCCTGCTGCTTGAAGAGCACATGGACTTTGATCGCGACTTTCGCGGCGATACCCTGCATCCTTCGACCATGCAGGTGATGGACGAAATCGGGCTGGCTGATAAGCTGCTGCAACTGCCCCACACGAAGCTACAGACGATGAACGTACAGACGGACGAGGGCGCGTTCCAGTTAGCCAACTTCGGACAACTGAAGACCCGCTTTGGCTACATCGCCATAATTCCACAGGTGGACTTTTTGGAGTTCACCACGAACGAGGCGAAGCAGTACCCGAACTTCCGGCTGGTGCTGGGTGCGCGAGTCGAGAAACTGATCGAGGAAGACGGGTACGTGCATGGCGTGCGGTATCGCGGACGCGATGGCTGGCACGAGGTGCGCGCTGTGTTGACAGTAGGCGCGGATGGTCGTTTCTCCCGCGTGCGTCGTCTGGCCGGGTTTGAGCCGGTCTCCGTCTCACAGTCGATGGACGTGCTCTGGTTTCGCGTGCCGCGCAAGGCTGGCGACGCTCAGGGGGCGATGGGTCGCCTGGGTAAAGGACATATCCTGGTGATTCTCAAGCGCGCCGATGCCTGGCAAATTGGCTATGTCATCCCCAAGGGCGGCTACCAGAAGCTGCGCGCCGCCGGTCTGGAAGCGCTGCGTGGGGAACTGACGGCGCTATTGCCCGACTGGGCGGACCGTTTCGATACTATACAGGAGTGGAAACAGGTATCGGTGCTCTCGGTCGAGTCGAGCCGCCTCAAACGCTGGTATCGCCCCGGCCTGCTCTTGATCGGTGACGCGGCGCACGTCATGTCGCCGATTGGCGGTGTAGGCATCAACTACGCCGTTCAGGACGCGGTGGTGGCATCAAATATACTCGGCGCGTCGCTCAAAGCTGGGCAGGTACGCACGAGCGATCTGGCAAAGGTGCAGCGCGAGCGCGTATGGCCCACGCGCATCATTCAGGGCTTCCAGAACTTCTTGCAGCAGAACATGATTGCCAGCGTGCTCAAAACCGATAGATCCCTCGTCATACCGTCCTGGGCGCGTTTTCTCCTGCGCCTGCCCATCATCGGTACCCTACCCACCCGCCTGCTCGCCTTCGGCCCCAGAGCAGTGCATGTCAAGGCATAATCCCGTAGGTGCCGATTGATCGCGCACACCGCCGATTGACCGGCAAGCAAGGGCCGATCAATCGGCACCTACGGGATTATGCCTTGACCGTGCTGACCTGCTTCTCGAAGTTCTTGAAGAACTGATCGAGCGCAACTTTGACGGTTCCCTTGACGACAAGTTCGGGTGTGGCCGCGATCTTGCCCTCCATCTCGGCGTGAGCATTGTAGTTCAGCGTGGTACCCTCGGCCTCCTCCACCAGATCGATGCCGCAGGTGGACTTGATGGAACCTACGCTGCTGGTTGGCTCGGCAATAATGACCACACGCGACGGTGGAATGACTTCTCCGGTCTGCAAGAAGACCGTGAAAGGCCCTTTAAGACCGGGAATATTCGGAGAGATGGTCATCTTTAACTGACGACCCGTCGGAAAATCGACAAATTCAGCGCTTTCACAACCGGGGATGCTGTTCTTAAGGACTTCGGGATTCAATAATGCTTGAAATACTTGCTGTCGGGGTGCTTTGACCTTCTGGCTCCCTTTGACATCCATGTGTATGTGTACCCTCTCTACTACGATATTTCTTATAGTCTGGCACATATGTACCGGTACTACGGTTGCAGTACCCGGCTAGCGTACCAGATGCTGTTTTCCGCTACGATAGCGGAACAAGGCGCAGGAATTTATTTTCCCACGCCCAACAGGCTCTTATTATAGCCTCAAGCATAGAGGTATCTCAATATGTGGGGTAATAAGTACTATGCTACACCTTCCAGATGCTGATCTTCTGGTTGGTGGAACCGGCGGCGAGGCCGGAGGCGCTCCAGGAGACGGAAGTGGCGGGACCACCGGTGCTGTAAAAGGTGTGGGTGTTGGCATTCAGGTTCCAGACACGGGCATGTCCATCCGCGCAGGCGGTGGCGATCCGACCATTGCCTGCTGGTTCCCAGGCTACACCGGTGACAGAGCCATGATCCGTAATGGTATGGGTGATGGTACCGCTGGTGGTGTCGAGCACAACAGCCTTGTGGTCTGCACCGCCGGACGCGAGCAGCGTTCCATCGGCAGACCACGCAAGGCTGAGCGCCGCCCCGTTGTGCTGGTGCAGGAGGTTGACCCGATGGTCTTGATCCTGCTTGCGCAGATTGACGATGCCGACCTCTCCACTGCCGAAAGCCAGCGCCAGGAATTGACCGCTCGGCGAGAGTGCCATTGCGTGAATGATGGTATTGAATGAACCTTTTCGGATATGACCGTTGTTCAGGGAGAGGATATAATCTCCCTGCCCCAGCGTGCCAGCCAGCAGCGTTGTCCCGTTCTCCCAGACGATGCTGCTGACACCGGTTCCCAGTCCGGTAAAGGAGCGCTGCGTTGCCCCGGTCGTATTCCAGACCTGCACGCTTTGATCTGCACTGCCAGAGGCCAGCAGGTTGCCGTTGGAACTCCATACTGCGGTGAGGACGGGAGCCTGATGCCCGCTGTACGTGGCCACCGTCTGCTGGTTGGCGATAGACCAGATGCGCACTGTGTTATCACGAGCCGACGAGACGAGTTGCGTCCCATCAGGCGACCAGCTTACGCTCGTAACCGCGCCGGTATGGCCCTGAAGCACAATTGGTGTCGCGCCGGTTGTCTTCGTATTTGCGCCTGTACCTGTGGTTGTGGTTGTAGTGGTCGACGGGGGCGCCTGCTTACGCGAGTAGATGTAGGCTCCAACGCCGCCGCCAACCACCACGATGGCCGCGCCGCCCGCGAGAATGCCAAGCATGTTGCGCCTGCTCACCTTCTGCTGTTCTGCTGGCCCTCCTGGCGCGGATGCCTGGCGTACCGGTGCGGTAGGCGGCATCGATGCTCTCTGTGCAGCCGTATACCGCGCTGGCGATGATGATGTCTGCGCGTTCGTCGCTGGCGGGAGAGATGGAGGCGCAGGTGCCGTTGCCGCAAAGCCTGTGTGTGCCTGCGGCGGTGGAGGAGGCAGGAAAGGCTGCGCGACGGTAGGAGCATTATCGTCTTCCGCTGCCCACGAGGGTTGCGCTGGTTGTGGCGCGCCTGTTCTCTGAGGAGGTGTCCATTGCCCCGGCTGAATAACGGTGGGCGCGTTATCCGGCGTGGTTTGCCCTGGCAGTGCATTATGGAATTGCCGGGCGGCATTGGAAGCGCTGCTGGGCGTTGGATTGGGAGCCGGTGTTTGCTCGTATGACCACGCCGGTTGGGCGACGGAAGGCGCGCTATCAGGTGTGCTGGCTGAACTTGATTGGAACGCGGGTGCAGTTTGCGGCTGTACCGGCGGCATGGTTGGTGGGTAAGATTGAATGATGGTGGGCGCGCTATCGGGCGTTTGTTGTTCCGCACCTGTTGCAGCAAAAGGACTGCCGGAGAGCCTGAGCGGGGCCGGAGGTGTCGCTGGACGTTTCGCTTGCTCTACGGTCGGAGGTACAGGCGGCGCTGCGAAGGTGGAAGATGGCTCACGCGCTGCCAGCAGGAACGTGTGGGCAAATTCCGCGATTGAAGGGTAGCGGTTGGCAGGTTTTTTGGCAAGCGCTTTTGTCAGGACGAGTTCGATTCCCTGTGGCAGGGTGGGGACGAACGTGCGGATGGGCGGCGGTTCCTGCATGAGATGCTGGTGCATCAGGCGCAGGGGTTCGCCCTCGAAGGGAGCGCGTCCGGCGAGGAACAGGTAGATCATGATGGCCAGCGCGTACTGGTCAGTCTCAGGCCCGGCAATGCCCTCGAACTGCTCCGGGGCCATGTAGGTTGGCGTGCCGAGAATGGAACTGGTGGCGGAAGAGGCGGCAAAAAATTTGGCTAAGCCGAAATCGGAGAGCAGCAAGTGAACCGTTTGCCCATCGTCGACGCGCAGCAGGAAGTTGGCTGGCTTGATATCGCGGTGAATGATGCCGCGATCATGCGCGTATTGCAGAGCGGATGCCGCCTGGCGCAGGTACTCGCTTGCCTCTGAAAGGCTGAGCGGCCACGCCTGCGCGGGAGCCGGTAACAGATTCGTTCCAGGCCGCACGGCTGTCGCGGAAAGACCAGCGCGGTTGCGCAGCCAGTCCCACAATGAGCCTTCGGGACGATATTGCATCACCATGTAGGCGCGCTGCCCATTGTTGCTCTGCTCTTCACCGTAGCGGTAGAGCGGTAGAATGTGCAGGTGATCCAGGCTGGCGACGGCGCGAGCCTCCTGCTTGAAGCGTTCCAGGGCGCGAGCCGCTGCCGAGGCATCGGGAATGTCGGCGCTATCGGTGCGAATGATCTTGATCGCCACCTGCTGACCGATGGCCGGGTCCTGGGCCAGGTACACGGTTCCCATGCCGCCACTGCCAAGAAACTGGGTAAGAGTATAGCCGCCTACAGATGTGCCAATCAACGTATCCACTATCGCTTTGCCTCCTGCTCTCCGTTCCATTCCAGGCTCGCGTTCTAATGCCTGTGCCTGCATCCTCCCGGTTCTCTATTCTTTAGAAGGAAAACAGAACTCCGTAGGGGCGATGCCTTGTGCTCGCCGGTCTCCGGCCCTGGGAAACTCCGTAGGGGCGATGCCTTGTGCTCGCCCGTCTCCGGCCCTGGGAGGTCACAGCGGGCGAGCACAAGGCGTCGCCCCTACGACCCTATCTATCCTCTATGGGTAGACAGATGTA
>DASTKE010000119.1:0-7387 GCA_035716105.1 Ktedonobacteraceae bacterium
GTTTGACAGAATTTGCGCGGCCAGCGTCACCCGGCTCCAGTGCTGACCACCATCAGTGGAACGGAACGCCAGAACTGCCGTCTCAAAGCAATCGTCGATGGGAACAATCACCGTGCCGTTGGGTTGGACGAGGGGTTGCCCACCGATCACACAGGCGTGGTCGGGTGTTGTCTGTGGAGATCCCCATGTCAGCCCGCCATCGGCGGAGGTGGTCATCTGCACCAGATTGTTGTTGCTCGCGTTGTCGTTCTCGGTATAACAGTGACCGTAGAAGGGGCTGCTGGATGTATCGTCACAGACTGTCCAGTTCTTGTCGTTGAATTGACCATCTGCAATCACCGTGACGGGAGGGCCAAAGGTCCGTCCTCCATCAGTCGAACGGCTGACGAGAACATCTACCGGTCCTGTGCTCGGATTCTTAATGCCAAGCCAGGAGATCATCCAGACCCTGTGCTTCGCATCGTAGGCTACCGAGGGGTCGCTATTGCGTGCATAGACTCCCGGCGGTGTTGAATTGACGGTAGCAGAGGGTAGGAAGCCGTGCGTCCACGTTTCACCGCCATTGGTGGAGGTGGCCCAGCCGATGTCGGAAGCGCCTCCGTCGAAGAAGCGCCCTGACTGGAAGGTGGATACAACCGTGTTGCCAAAGGCAAAGGTATCAGGCTCGACTTGCGTTTTGTGATTACTGTCGGGATTGGTGAAGGGATCGCTGCTGATCTGGACGAGTTGCTCTGCTGCGAAGGCCAGCGTGCTGAAACAGAGGACCCCCAGCAGAGACAGGATAAGCGCCAGTAAGAGAGGCGTTCTCGATGTGTATCGAGAGCTATGCGTCATAGTCTTCCTCCTTGAAGCAATACAGACTTGTAGAGTACTGAATGGAATCTAGAGGCACCAGCAACGCTACAGGGACGCTCGCAGGGCGGAAACAACACAGTATATTCTCCCCCCTTTCTCTGTGTTCTTTCCATTGCAGGACCTATGCGCGCACAATCAGAGAGCAGGTAAAAAAACCGAGGGAAACCAGAGATGGTCAGATGGAAATTCACTACCCCAGAGATAGAATAAACGAAAAACGGGAGAAATACAACAAGCGGGCGGTTATAAACAGGAGTGCCGGGTATAGGCGGATGGGCTATGCTTGCTCAGATTACGGTCAGACATATCCCTGAACCAGGAGAGGATTCAAAGCGAGGGATCATCTGTTATTACCAAGAGTGTAGACCAAATGGTGGTCTCAGGGCAAGAGGCAAAAAGAGCATACATTCTGAAAAAGGCAGAGAAACCTCTACTGCTTCTCCAACATCTTAACCATATCACAACCAAAATCCACTTTTAGACAAATGCAACTTCATCTATTCTCTTGCCAGGAAGACTCTTGTCTTTACTTTCTTGAGAAGGACGTAGCCCATGAAGCAACGAATGATCCTCTTTCTTGCGCCATCCCTGGCGCTGGTGCTGGCGCTTGTCGGCATGTTCGGTGTGAGCCTTGTCTCTGCCAAAGGGAGTTCAGTCAACTCCCAGGCGACTTCCGCGAAGCGAGCTGTTGCTCATGCTGTCGTGAAGCAGACCGTCAACATGCAGCTGGTACCTGCTGAGACGGCAGCACAAGCCGCCTCGGCTGCGCATACCAGGCCACTGCCATTGCTCACCGGCGTAAGTGCCGCGGTCTATGCTCAGCGCAAAGCCGCTGCCGTCCACAATAGCCAGGCTCCCGTCGATACCTCGGCCACCGGCGATGTGAACACCCCCACGACGACAGCCAAGTTCGCGGGCCAGGGAGACACCTGTGGGTGTGCGCCTCCCGACCAGGCTCTCGCCGCCTCTTCCAGCTGGGTGTTGCAGGGCGTCAACACCTCGTTCGCCGTCTACAACACCTCCGGCACACGCCAGGCCGGTTGGCCAAAGACATCGGTGAACTTCTTCGGCGTTCCCAATCCCAGTCCCGCCGGGTGCGCCTCCTCTCCGTTCATGAGCGACCCGCGGGCGTTCTACGATCCCAAAGACGGGCGCTTCTGGGCAGCCATGCTCGAAGTCGAAGGCGCGTTCGGTGTCAATACCAGCTGCACAGAGGTCAGCCGCTACTGGATTGCCGTCAGCCAGACCAGCAACCCCAATGGCACCTGGAACGTCTATGCCTTTGATATGACCGGTGGGACGACCAATGCCGCCGACTACACGCAGTTTGGCTTTGATCAGACCGCCATCTACTTCACTGGCAACATGTTCAACCAGGGCGGCACCGCCTACGAGTACGCCGAAACCTTCGGGGTGCTCAAGTCCAGCATGGAGTCTGGCTCATCAGCAACCGGCTATGGCTTCAAACAGTTTACAGCCAATGGCGTACTCGTCGATACCGTGCAGCCAGTTGAGAATGAGGCGAGTTCTGGCCCCGGCGTGGGTTTGTTGATCAACTCCTTCGATATGAACGGAGACGGCACTCATAACTGCCAGTCAACAGCCTGCTCCGGCGTGGTTGTCTGGGCCATTGCCAATCCCGGTCAGTCGACCACCAGCGCGACAGGAGCGATTATCGCGACCAAGACCTATATCCTTCCTCCACAGGCAGACGAGCCTGGGTGCAGCGGCTGTGTCGATACCAATGATACCCGCATCAGTGGGACGCCCGTCTACCAGCAAGGGCTGATCTCCTTCTCGTTGAACACGGGTCTCAATAACGGGACGCAGGTCGTCCCCGCCGCCTTCTGGGGTCAGATCAAGCCCACTATCAGTGGTGGAACGATTACGGGCGGGTCCGTCTTCCAGAGCGGCAACATTCACTTCGCCGGTGATCGTGCAGCGTTCTTCGGTGCAATGATGGCAACGAGCAGTGGCAACCTGCTGATGGTCTTCGACACCATGAGCAACTCGATCTTTCCGAGTATCATGTATGCCACGCGCTTGACTACCGATACCAAGGGCAAGTTCGAGAAGTCTCTCTACCTCAAGAAGGGAACGGCGGCGTTCTTTGGAGGACGCTGGGGAGACTACGAAGCGGCCTCCTATGATGGCAGTGCGAACAATACCTGGTTCTCCGCCCAGTACTCCAACGGCGATTGGGCCACCTTTATTGGCAAGGTGAACTTCTAGCTTCTCCTCGTCGCTACAAGGTAAGAAGGATGACATGCACTGAAAGCGTGTCAGTGGGTCACATGAAAGCAACACTGGCATCTACCAACATAGATTGACTGGCCTGTGATGCTCAGTCGTTTCTGTGAAAGACAGAAGAGCCTCCCATCGCTGTGCGATGGGAGGCTCTCTATTCAGAACGCGCCGCAGGTTAGCGGTAGGTATGGGGAGTAACAGAGATTGGGGCCGCGCTCGCGACCACACGGTCGGCTGCTCCAGAGTGATGACCGCCCCGCACGGTCAGACCGCTGGCGGGACTATACGTCGCTTCATTGAAGGTGGTGCCACTCTTCGCCGTCGCGACTTCAAAGACCGGACGAACCGTGCCGTTGGCGATTGAGGTGGAGATATAGTCTCCAACCATGCGTCCCTGCGTGGTGGCTGCTAGCCAGGACAGCGTCATCGGACCGGCCAGTTGCGTCGTGCCACTCCATGTGCTCCCTCCGTTGGTCGAGGAGAGAAATCCCACGTCGAGCTTACAGGTGGAGGAATTACACCTCGTATTGGGATAATAGTAGTAAGCCAGCCCGAGGTGGGCGCTGCTCCCGGATGTCGACTTGTCGACCGCCAGGCCAGGGATGAAGTGATCGACTCCGCTGCCAACCGCATCAGCGGGAATGCGTGTTACAGTGGTCCAGCTTGTGCCGTTGGTTGAGGTCGTCATGACCAGATCATTGGCCCGACAACTTGTTTCAAAGCGGCAGTCTGACCACACGACATAGACCTTGCCCGCCCCATCAATTTCGGCGGTCGGCAACGAGCCGGAGCGAATGTTGCCAGCGTCGGTATGATGGCTGATGGAGGTGACGGTGATCGTGCTATTCCAGCTTGTGCCTCCGTTGGTGGAGGTGAAAGCGAGCAGCGATGTTTCGTTAGCGTTCTCGATGGGAACGATCACGGTGCCGTTGGGTTGCACAACGGGTTGCCCCCCGATGACTGTCGCGTTGTTGGCCGTCGACTGCCTCGTCCCCCAGGTCTGCCCTCCGTCCGTCGAGGTGCTCATCTGGACGAGATTGCCATTGCCGTTGTCGTCCCATTCCGTGTAACAGTGGCCATAGAACGGGCTGGTCGAGGTATCATCGCAGACCGTCCAGTTCTTGTCCTGGTTGTTCGTTCCACCCGACGAATTGACCTTGATGGGATTGCCCCAGGTGAAGCCGCCATCGGTCGAGCGACTGACCAGAACGGCAGGGGCCGTGGGAGCAATGCTAGGATTGGCTCCCACCAGACCGAGATAGGAGATCAGCCAGACGTTGTGTGCAGCGTCATAGGCCACCGAGGCGTCGCTGAGGCGATCATAGGTTCCCGGCGGTGTGGCAAAGGTGGTAGTGCCTGGCAAGAAGCCATGCGTCCAGGTCGTCCCCCCATCTGTCGAGGTGGCAAATCCGACATTGGAAGCCCCACCGTTGTTAAATCGACCAACCTGGAAGGCGGAAACAATGGTGGAACCGAACGAATAGGTATCCGGCTCAACTTCAGTGGCGTGTTGACTGGTACTGTTGGTATACGGGTCGGTGCTCAGTTGTGTGAGAGTCACGTTGGCGAAGGCAAAAATAGTTGACGAGAGGGCCAACAACAGCGAGAGCGTGAGCGCGGCGGCGGCTCGCGTGAGCCAGCGATGGCGAGAGAGCAAAGATCCCACTTTTCCTCCTTGAAACAAGTGCTTCACGTAAGGTAAGAGGTACAATACTACAGGAGACACATTTCAGAGGAAACTCTACAGTTAAGAGTACCATAGAGAATTTTCACTGTCAAGCAAAATCCCTGTCACATTTTCGGTGTTTTTGCGACTATAGTGAGGAAGTGAGAGCAAACGAGACAGGTGGATATGCAACAGACAGGTCGACAATCGGGCGCTGAGAGCGGGGAGCTCTATGAGCGGTTCGCCGCCAGCATCTTTGCCTACGCACGCCTCTTCGCCCCCTCGCCAGAGGACGCGGAAGACGTGACCGTGGAGGTCTTTGTGGCTGCCTGGGAGCAGGAGAACCTCTCCTGGATGAGCGAGAAACAGCAATTGGTCTGGCTCCGTCGTGTAGCCCATAACAAGCTGGTGGATCGCTACCGGCGTTCTGCGCATCTCGCCCCGCTTCCCCTCGATCAGATTGTCGAAACAGCGTTGAGTGAGGAACACCTGGTACCCGAGCAGATTCTGCTGCGACGTGAAGAACTGGAACGCCTCACCCGGGCGTTGGGACAACTCCCGCCGACACAGCAACAGGTTTTACAGTTGCGCTTTGGAGAGGCTCTACGGTTCGCCGAAATCGCCGTCTTACTCAACAAGCGTGAAGGAACCGTGCGCAAGCTCTGTTCGCGCAGCCTGGCCTCGCTGCGCAGCATCTATCGACAGCAAGAGCAGAGAAAGGAACCATACCATGAGAAACCCGAATGAGCAACTTCCCGAGGAGAAGGATGTGCAACATCAATCCCTGATCCGCGACCTCAAGCTGGTGTACCGGGTGGCAAGCAAGAGCGAGGAACACCTTGCACGTATTCAGGAACGCCTCATCAACACTCAGAGCGCACCTCAAAAAGCCGTCAACCGAAATGCCATGCATGTTCAGGAAAAGTCCGGGCGGAAGCTGTATCATCTTCAGATGATCGCAGCTGTGCTGGTGGTCGCTCTGGTTGTTGGCTCTCTGCTGCTCGTCTTGAACCGCGCCCAACTCAGCCATGTTGGTTCCCCGCATGTTTCGGGCGTACCTTCAGCAGTCCTCACGTCGCTGCTCGCACTTCATATGCTTGATGATACGACCGGCTGGGCGCTCGCTGCACATGGCGTTCTGCGCACGACGGATGGTGGACAGCAGTGGAGCGATGTGACACCCCCCAACGCCATGCTACAATCTTCGAGCATCGCTGACTTTCGCACTGCGACACAGGCATGGGTAGCCACTCCCCGCACAAATGCGACGATCGAGGTGTTTTTTACCAGTGATGGTGGTCAACACTGGCATTCCAGCGTTATTCCCGCCGCGATACCCAGACAGATCAGCTTCGTCGATGCCTTGCACGGTTGGATTTTGACTGGCTGGCAACAGCCAGGCGGAGCGGCGGAGCCAGTCAGCGTATTTCGCACCACAGATGGAGGCCAGGATTGGAAGAGTGTTGCCACGGCCCTCTTTTCCGACACGACGCCACCGGGTCGCCTGCCCTATGGAGGACAGAAATCCGGCATCAGTTTTCTGAACGCCTCGACGGGATGGGTCACGGGAACCGTCTCGCTTGCCGGCCCGTCCTGGCTCTACATCACGCATGACGGCGGCTCAACCTGGCAGCAGCAAGCGCTGCCTATTCCGGCAGGGATACCCTCCGCCCGGCTCTCGCTGCTTTCACCCACCTTCTTCTCGTCGACCAACGGCGTCCTCCCCGTGCAGTTTCTTGATCCCGACAGCGAGAAGCCTCTCGCCACAGTGATCTATCGCACGTCCGATGGTGGAACCACCTGGCAGGCAACCACGCCGCTCACCGGCTCATGGCAGCCGGTCGACTTTGTCGATAGTCTGCATGGTTGGGTCACGGATGGAACGGTGCTTGCGGCGACCGGGGATGGTGGAAACCGCTGGCTGAAATTCTCACCTGGCACACCGTTCCAACGAGTCTCCCAGCTCGATTTTGTCAATGACCATCATGGGTGGGCTGTCAGTACTGGAGTTGCCGCGTCCACATCGCTGCTGGAAACCGTTGACGGTGGACATACCTGGAAGGCGATCCCTTCTCGTCACATATGAGGAGTATCTCGATTATCAGACTCCTGCTGAAGTGTATTTTCACAAAGGAGCAGTGAGGCTAAGGCAGAACGAATAGCACCCTAAAAGGAGGAAAGTAGCTCTTAGTTGAGTCGGTTTGGCTCTCCGTCCTTGCGGGGGAAGTCCGTAGGGGCGATGCCTTGAGGCCGTCCGGACTTCCCCCGCAAGGACGGAGAGCCTTCCAGTGTTGCCAATCAATGCAAGCAGAAGTAGTGAATGGGACAATCTGACCGGTTGACCCCACCAGCAAACCCAGGGGAGTACAACACATGGCAGCTCTCACGACCCGCGAGCGGCAAGAGATCGACCACGCCAACGTCGAGACGGTGCTGCCCCTGTCCCAGGCGCATCAGGCCTACGAGCAGGGGTTAAGACTGGATGCGCAGGATGTGGCCCGTATCAGCCGTTCGCCGGTCAAGCGCCTGGGCCGCCCTGAAGAGGTGGCCAATGTCGCGCTGTTTCTCGCCTCTGATGACTCATCGTTTGTGGTGGGAGCAGAGATCGCCGCAGACGGC
>DASTKE010000120.1:0-3060 GCA_035716105.1 Ktedonobacteraceae bacterium
CCCAACCAGCAAGCCTTCCGCTTCCCCGCCGATTGGGACTACCTGGCAAAAAAGCTTGAGGAGTAAAAGCCAGCAAGCGGCGTATGTAGAGCGACAATAGGTATTGCCGCTCTACATACGCCGCTTGCTGGCTTTTACTCACATCCACGAGATATGCACAATCCTGCGTCTTGGGCCATCCAGTTCGACCAGCACCACGCGCTGCCACGTGCCAAGCAGCAACTGGTGATTGGCATAGGGGATAGCAACCGAAGGGCCGATGATGGACGAGATCAGGTGGTCGGGCACGTGTGCCGGATCGTGCGGGTGGCGATAGGACATGTTGGGCAGCAGGTGGCGCAGCGCCTGCAAGAAATCCAGGTCGGTGCCGGGATCAAGATCGGCAGTCGTCAGCGCGCAGGTAGTATGCGCCGCGAAGACGACACACACCCCGCTCTCCGGTGCCTCCTGCCGCAGCACCCCCTCCACCGTATCGGTGATATCGACTATCTCATCTTTTTTCCGGGTCGCAACTGTGAGTGTTTTCATCTCCCTAATCAACCTCTACCACCGTCGTGACACTGATGGCGGTCTCGGCGATGTAGCGCATGTCCATCTCTTCGAGCACTTTCTTTTTGCCGAGCAGCAGTTTCGCCATTTCAAAGGCTCTGGTCAACTGCTCCTTCTCAAGCTGGTAGCCCAGTTCGCGCAGTTGTGCATCGAGGGCGGCGCGCCCCGAAAGCTTGCCCATGTGCATGCGGCGGTCAGCGGCGGTCAGGCCAACGGACTCCGGGGTCATAATTTCGTAGGTACTGGCGTCCTTGAGCACCCCGTCCTGATGGATTCCCCCACCGTGGGAAAACACATTTTGACCCACAACTGGCTTCGTCCACTGAACCTTCATACCCGACAGCCTGGCGACAAGGCGGCTGGTCGCAGCGATTTTCGTGGTATCAACCTTCACATCCATCCCCAAATTGGCAGAGCGCGTCTTAACCGCCATCACCACTTCCTCGCTCGCGGCATTGCCCGCTCGCTCACCCAGCCCGTTGATGCAGGTATCGACCCTCTCCGCGCCATTGCGTAACCCCTCCAAAGCATTGGCGACGGCCAGACCGAGATCATTATGGCAGTGGGCAGAAATGCGGATAGTCGGAAATTCCCTTTTCACATCGGCCACCAGCTGCCCGAATTCCCAGGGCAGGGCGAAGCCCACCGTGTCGCAGATGGAGACGAAGCGCACCCCCTCTTTCAAAACGGCCTCGCAGACTTCCAGAATAAAATCGTGTTCGGTGCGGGTTGAGTCTTCCAGGGCGAAATCGACGTTCTCAGTATAGGTGCGGGCATGGGCGACAGCGGTACGCGCCATTTCCAGAACTTCCTCGCGGGTCTTGCCCAGCTTGACCTTTCGGTGCAAGGGCGAGGTACTGACAAAAGGATGAATCACTGGCTTTTCGGCATCCCTGACCGCCTCCCAGGCCCGGTCGATATCCGCGAAATGCGTGCGGGCAATCGAACAAATCTCAGCGGTACGCACCTGTTGTGCGATCAGCCGGATGCACTCCAATTCGCTCGGCGAGGAGATGGCAAAGCCACAGTCCAGCGTGTCGAAGCCCATATCGGCCAGTGCCTGAGCAATCGCCAGCTTCTCCTCAGGAAAGTAATTGACGCCTGGGGTCTGCTCCCCATCACGCAGGGTCGTCTCAAAAAATTTGATGATACGAGGTTCCGTCGCCATTGTCTTCACTCCTTTTCTGGATGTTTCCAGTAGGTTGCCTCTTTATGTAATGATATCCTGGATTGGTTAAAAGGAGTAGGGGGACAGAAAGCTCAATAGGACGATGCGCTGGAAGAGCAGGGCATAGGTATCCATACAAAGCCGCCATCCGAAACTCCTTTGTTTCGACTTGCTCGGATCTCTGATTTGATCTGATCTCTCCACAAGAGCATTATACGCAATCAACGGAAAGAAGTGCAAGCATCAGTTACTCATCAGGGCGATGTAAAAGTCGAAGCAAGCGAGCGGGGGAATAGGCAAAAAGTCAGCAGGCCAGGCCAAAAGAGGAAAAAGGAGTCCTTCCTTGTTACAATGGGAAAAAATCCCTGATCCTATGACACTTTTCCTGGAGAAAAACGCCTTAAGCCCCTTTTCAGCAGGCTTGAGGCGTTTTCGGATGTAGCTGATTTCCCATCATGACTGGAAGCACAACCGGCTCATCCACTCATTGTACCAGTTGGGCCGGAAAGGTCAGGTGCTTAGTTGGCTGTGTGCCTGACCTTCGCGGGTTGGTGCGGAAGCTGGTAAGTTGCTTCGTTGCCTACCGAGTTCGTGCCGCCCACGAGTGCCAGCAGGTCTTCGGGCGTTGTGTAGGTAGCCTGGTGGCACCCCTGACCGGGAGCGCCTGTCGAAAGGTTGGAGCACGTTGGCGAACCCGTCGGCGGATGAGCGACCTCAAACACCGGAGTAGCATCGTCATCGCCAGGGACGATGGAGGTCGAGATGTAATCGCCCACCATGAAGCCCTGATTGGTGAGTGGCAGCCAGGTGACATTCATCGGCCCGGCCAACTGCTCCCCGTTGCTCCAACTCGCTCCGCCATTAGTGGAGGAGATGAAGCCGACATTCAGCTTGCAGGTCGAGAGCGTGCAGTTCGCGTTCGGGAAGTAATAGTAGGCCAACCCAAGATGGGCTGACGTGCCAGAGGTGCTTCTGTCCACGGCCAGGCCGGGAATCAGGTGATCGACTCCGCTGCCAACAGGATCGATCGGGACGCGCCTGGGCAGTGTCCAGTGCGTTCCGTCGCTGGAGGTTATCATCACAAGATCATTCACTGCGCAGCCCGGTTCAAACCGGCAATCTTGCCAGACGACATAAACTTTGCCCGACCGGTCGATTTCAGCCGTGGGCAAGGGACCAGAACGCATATTTCCGGGATCGAAGTTTGACAGAATTTGCGCGGCCAGCGTCACCCGGCTCCAGTGCTGACCACCATCAGTGGAACGGAACGCCAGAACTGCCGTCTCAAAGCAATCGTCGATGGGAACAATCACCGTGCCGTTGGGTTGGACGAGGGGTTGCCC
>DASTKE010000121.1:0-4023 GCA_035716105.1 Ktedonobacteraceae bacterium
CGCCAACTGCGGATATCTTCGATGTAGTCGACGCCTTTGATCACGGCAATGTCGGGGGCCAGTGGATATTCTCTGGTATTGGGCGTCTGGTAGAAGTTGAGGTTCTCATAGATGGCACAGTGCTGCCCCTGAAAGAGCCAGTGCAGCACGGATACCAGAGAGTGAACGAGGGCCGCGTGAACCGCCGTTTCCCCCATCAGATCCTCCTCTGTGGGGTGGGAATCGTAGTAGTATGCTACCTTGCCATCAATCGATCTGGCCATTCCGTGCTCCTTTCTGACTCTGGTTGCTCCCCCTGCTTTCCAAAACCCCTCTTTGTGGTGTGTCAAAGGCTGGCAACCCGCCAGACAAGCCAGTTCTCTGACACTTCTATTCTACCATGCCCTCATGCCACTCTACAAGAGAGGAGAGAAGGATGCAGACAATCTAACGCCTTAACGAAACTGGCGCGGCACGCGCCAGTTTCGTTAAGGCGTTAGATTGTCTGCATCCTTCGGATAACGTTATGCCTGGCTGGGGGCGGTCTTCACGTGACGGTAGGTGAAGATGTGGTGGAATGAGAAGTTATAGAACAGCACGATAATCAGGGCTATGGCCTGCGCGAATATGGGCCGCACGTGCAGCATGTGGCTCAACGAAAACTCGATGATGAATGTCAGCAGGCTGCCACCGATGGAGGTCATGTGGAAGCGCAGGCAGCGCGCAATCCACGAGCGCTGATGACCTGCCAGATGGCGGAAGGTGAAGAAGTCATTGGGTATGAAGTTTGCCATGATCGAGATTTCGGCGGCAAATACCGAGGCAATGACGTTATGGATTGTCTCATTGACGGGCAGCGCAATGACATCGAAGACGATGTAAAAAACGGCGATATTGACGAGGGCGGCAAGACCACCGATGAAGGCAAACATAAAGAAGCGCTGGCACAGCCCCGCCCGTCCACTGGTGATACGATCTACGATATCAAGCACTTGATTGACGATGGCCCATTGAGTCGGTTGGTAGCTTGGCGAACGAGGTGCGGCTGGCACCTCCTGTACATCTGACGAGTCGGAAACTACCGGGTTCTGTTCCAACAAAGACTGTTTCATCTACGCTCCCACGATTTCCATATTATCTAAAAATGACTACTCCATGTGATATTGCTGGCACAGAGGCTGAGCCAGAGGCCATGGAGGGCTTATGTACATTGTCAGCATATCTACGTACACGTCTAGAACGCTTTGCCAGCTAGATAGGTAACAAACGGTACCTGAGACTCACGAGGGGCTTCACTCCATAGAACGAATAAACATGGAGATATCTGAAGCTTATGGCCAGGATTTCCGCCCTCGCAGGGAACCTTCGTAGGGGCAATGCCTTGTGCTCGCCCGCGCTCCGGTCCCTCTACGGAGCGCGGGCGAGCACAAGGCATTGCCCCTACGACACTTGCGGCTTCCTCACGGCGTCTCGTATAATGGTGGGAGAAAAGTGTTACAGATTGCTTAAACTGTGCAATGTGTCGAAACAAAGGGGTTTCGGGATGTGTTTTAGCCCTTCCAGGGCGACCGCAAGGGTCGCCCTACTATACGCGCTCCCATCCCAGATCATTTGTCCTACAAGCGGTAGCTCGTGTATAGTAGGGGCGACCCTTGCGGTCGCCCTGGGAACGGTTGCCCAGATGTAAACACAAAGGAGTGTGAGGAATGGCTGAACAAGACCACGATTTTATGCCCATTCAAAACTATGATTACATGGAATTTTACGTGGGCGATGCCCGGCAGGCGGCATACTATTTTGACCATGCCTGGGGCTTCACCCCGATTGCCTACTCTGGTCTGGAAACGGGCGTGCGCGACCGCGTGAGCTATGCCCTTGAGCAAGGCAATGTGCGACTGGTTGTCACCTCGCCTCTGGAACCGGAGGGTGAGATGGGCGAGCATATCAAGCTGCACGGCGACGGCGTCAAACGCATTGCACTGCGTGTGGACGACGCCGAACGCTCATACCGCGAGGCCACAAAGCGTGGTGCGCAAGGCGTCATGAGTCCCACGACCAGCAAGGATGACTACGGCATGGTGAAGCTGGCGTCCATTGCCATTTATGGCGATACCGAACTGGTGTTTGTCGAGCGCCAGGACTATAAGGGCGCGTTCCTGCCAGGATATCGCGCTCTGCCAACTAATGTACCGCGTCGCGCTCGACCGGCAGGGTTAGCAGCCATCGATCACGTGGTTGGCAACGTGGAACTGGGCAAAATGAACGAGTGGGTTGGCTTCTTCGAGCGCGTGCTGGGCTTCACGCAGCTTGTGCATTTCGATGATCGCGCCATCAGCACGGAATACTCCGCCCTCATGTCGAAGGTGATGCAGAACGGCAGCGGGCGTGTCAAATTCCCCATTAACGAGCCTGCTCCGGGGCGCAAGAAGTCGCAGATCGAGGAGTACCTGGACTTCTATCGCGGCCCCGGCGTGCAGCATATCGCCCTCAACACCGACGATATCGTCTCCACCGTGCGCAACCTGACTGAGCGCGGCGTCGAGTTCCTGAAAACTCCTTCCGTCTACTACGATGACGTGCTGGATCGCGTGAGCAACCTCGCGGAGAATGTGAAAGATCTGGCCGAACTGGGCATCCTGGTCGACCACGACGACGAGGGCTACCTGCTGCAAATCTTCTCCAAGCCCATCGTGAGTCGCCCGACCGTCTTCATTGAGGTCATCGAGCGCAAGGGGGCGCGTGGCTTCGGCGAAGGCAATTTCAAGGCGCTGTTTGAGGCGCTGGAACGCGAGCAGGAACTGCGAGGAAACCTGTAATGAAGCTGGTAACGTTCAGCACGCCCGACTATGGCACCTTCGCGGGCGTCATAAAGGACGATTCCGTCGTCGAGCTTGCCTATCCCGGCCTGCTCGAATTGCTGCGCGACCCGGAGGGCATGGCACGGGCGCGGGAGGCGCTGGAGCGTGAGGGCAGGCGCTATCCACTCAACGCGGTGACGCTTTTAGCGCCCATCCCCGAACCGCCCTCCGTGCGCGATTTCTACGCCTTTGAGCAGCATGTCAAGTCCGCTCGCCTCAAACGGGGCCTCGGTATGATTCCAGAGTGGTACGAGGTTCCCATTTTCTACTTCACCAATCCGAGTGAGATTTATGGCACGGAGCAGGGCATTCCCTATCCAAAGGGCAGCAAGGAACTGGATATCGAGCTAGAGGTTGCCTGCATCATCGGGCGCGAGGGCAAAGATATTGCGGTGGAGGAGGCCGACCAGTACATCGCGGGTTATACCATCATGAACGATTGGAGCGCCCGCGACTTCCAGCGTCGCGACATGAAGCTCAACCTCGGCCCCGGCAAGGGCAAGGATTTTGCCACCTCGCTCGGCCCCTGGCTGGTCACGCCCGACGAACTGGCGCAGTATCGCAGCGGCAGTGGCGCGAGCGAGCGCTACAACATGACTATGCTGGCACGGGTCGATGGCAAAGAGATATCACGTGGTAATTTTGATCAGATTTACTACAGCTTCCCGCAAATGATCGCCTGGGCTTCGCAAAATGCGCGCCTGCGCGTGGGCGATGTGCTGGGGTCTGGCACGGTCGGCACCGGCTGTATCCTGGAAGTGGGGACGGAGGTTCATCCCTGGTTCCACAGTGGCGAAGTGGTCGAACTTGAAATCGAAGGTCTTGGCGTATTGCGAAACCGTATTCTGTGACGTAACCCTGATGAGCCGCGTCAGCGGCGAGCAGTCGCACATAAAAAGGAGAGAACAATGCCGAATTATCACCGGTTGGGGCAGATACCCCCGAAACGCCATACGCAGTTTCGCCAGCCAGACGGCACCCTCTACGCCGAGGAAGTTTTCGGCACCGAAGGCTTCTCCGGCAACTACTCTATTCTGTACTACAGCTATCCACCGACGCGGGTCACGAAAATAGAGCCATTTCGGGAATTGAAGCTGGAGGAGTGGGATGATGGCGTACAGCGCCACCACCATTTGAAGACGGCAAAGATGGGCCGGGGCGGCGATGCCGTCATGGGCAATCAGGT
>DASTKE010000122.1:0-2601 GCA_035716105.1 Ktedonobacteraceae bacterium
ACGATCAAATCTGCAAGGAAGTGTACCCGTAGTTTGTACAAAAGTCAAGCAATTTTGGGCCGTTTGCATTAAGATTTTGGCCATTTCAGGCGCACCGGGACTAATTACCTAGAGCAAGACACATCTACGTATAGTAGCCGCGCAATCCCAGGATATTTCCTGGTTATGTAACAACAGGCCGTATATAGCTACAAGGAAAACGCATCGCCCTGGTAAGCATTTCGTCTCATACCAGCAGCGAATCAGCTTATAAAGAGGATGGATATATCATGCAAGGAGAGATACGCATGGCTAAGGGGAAAACAACGATCTTATTCTGCCTGTTCATGCTCGGCGCGCTTGTGCTGCTGGCGGCCTGTGGCAACAGCGCGGCTACCTCAACAGGGTCAGGAACAACTTCTAGCACGGCAGCGACCCCAACCAGCGGCACCAGCAGCAGCTATGGCTCTGGCAAGTATGGCAATGGAGGTAGTGGGAGCAGCGCAACAACGCCCGCGCCCACTCAGGCAGTGAGCGGCCCAACGAAAACGGTGATGATTACAACCGATAGCAGTGGCAACTTTGCCTTCAGCCCCTCCTCGCTGACCATTCCGGCTGGCACCACCGTCGTCTGGAAGAACACAACCTCCATCGCACACACCGTCACCAGCGACGATCAGAAGACGTTCAATAGTGGTGACTCGACGCCGGTCAGTTCTGGCACGACGTTCAGCTTTACCTTCAAAACCGCCGGAACCTTCGCCTACCACTGCGACTTCCACCCTTATATGAAAGCCACCATCATTGTGAAATGATTTTGTCATAAGAAACAGAGGAAAGCACAGACGGCATCAGAGTTAACGAAACATGTAGGGCCGCGATCAATCGCGGCCCTACGTGCAATTGTGATATGCTACATTCACCACAGCAACGTAGGAACACATGTACAAACAAAGGGGGCAAAGATGGTTGTAGCATTGCAGGCGAAAAAGACGAAGACGCTGTATTGGAGCAGTACCGCGAGCCATGTAGGTGAGCTTATCTTGATGGCGACGGAAGAGGGCATCTGCTGGACGGGTATGCCGGGGTACAGCATTGACGAGGGATTGCATTGGGCGCGGCGCTGGATGGCGGTCGAGCGCGTGATCGAGGGTGAAGAGGTCGCGGCGCTGCAACAGGGCATGGACGAGTTGAGGCGCTACCTGGCCGGGGAGCGCGTGCAATTCGCTTGCCCGCTCGACCTGTATGGCACGCCATTTCAGCTTGAGGTGTGGCACGAACTCTACCGCATTCCGTATGGCGAGACACGCACCTATGCCGAGATCGCGAAAGCCATTGGTCGTCCACTGGCCGTGCGTGCGGTAGGAGCCGCCAACGGAGCCAATCCTGTTGGCGTCATCGTACCCTGTCACCGCGTCATTGGTAGCAATGGATCTCTGACCGGATACGGCGGTGGACTGGCAATGAAAGAGTGGCTGCTGGCGCTCGAAAAGCGCGGGCGCGAGCAAGCCAGTTAGACTGCCTGCTCTGCGGTTGGCAGGACATCAACACGCTGAAGAGCAATGTATTCGACATCTTGCCAGTGCTGGCGCGTGCCGACCATCGCGAAGGGAAAACGATCAATCTCCAATACGGCAGCCACATCCCCGATAGGCATATCTGGATCGTCCTCCTGAAACCGCGCAAAACGGCCTACAGTTCGCAACTGCTCGATATCCTGCTTCAGGACATCAAGCGCATCGGCACGTCCTTGTAGCAGGGCTTGCAGGTAATCGGCACAGATGACATCTTCGGTACGCTCAAGTCCAGCAACGCGCTCTGTGGGAAGCAGCGTAATAAGACCATCCGCTGTTTCGGCAAGCTGGCGAGCGTAGATTGCTGTGGCACGGGCGTTGGTGAGCGAGCAGGCGAGCAGGTGTGCGGCATTAACAGCGCCAACGGCTCCCTGAGTGCCTGCTCCCGTGCGCTGGATGAGCAAGCGCCCGCGCACATCAGCAGCGGCCATTAGAGCGGGAGAATTGTTAAAGTCGAAGCCGGAGATGAGGCGTCCGCCAACTTCTCCGGCCAGTAAGGCTTCTGGGACACGTTCGCGCAGGGCCAGCGCCTCCTCGACGGTGCGTACCAGCCAGATAGCTTGTGCGCCTCCAGCGAAAGCATAACTTGCAACGCTGAAGGCGCGCAGAACATCGATCACAATCACAACGCCACGTGCTAATGACGCTTCCAGGAAGTTGACCCGGCGAATCTCCATCGTTGTCCCGTTTACTTGCTGTAGTTGCCAGCCTGTGTCATGAATATCTTGAGAAAGCCGCGAATGACGGTCACGGCGATAATGAGCACGACGATAATCATGACGATCCAGATCCAGGTTATTGGCTGACCAATCTGGTTCGCGGCGGCACTGCTGGAGAGAGAATTGACAAAGAGCGGGGTCAGAATAATCAGCGGAATTGCCAGCAGTGCCAGGCAGCAGAGCACGACGAAGGCCGGAAGCAGGACGCGCCAGAGACCGGAGTCGCGCAGGTTTTCGGTTTTGGCCGTTCCATATGCCTGCCGGTGCTCCTGAGCCGGTGTATCCAGCGTGACGCTCACAGCCTCCTCGGTTGCCGGTGTCTCCTTAAA
>DASTKE010000123.1:0-9459 GCA_035716105.1 Ktedonobacteraceae bacterium
TTCGGTGTTGAGGGAACCGTGGAGATGCAGATTGTGTGCGTCGATGCACGCTTTCAGTGGGCATATGCACGCAACATCTGGCACAATGCAGCAATGCGCACGGCCATGTATAATATAAGTGCGCCGTTCCGCTGGATTCGCAGGCGTGGGCAGCGCTAAACCCTGTCGAATTGTAGGTGATATTGGAAGCTGGTAACGCGGATGTCTAGAGAGCAGGCCCACGAGGCGGTTGTTGTTGGTTCGGGACCGAATGGTCTGGCTGCCGCCATTGTTCTGGCGCAGGTGGGCCATTCGGTGCGTATTTACGAGGCAAAAGAGACGATTGGAGGCGGCTGCCGCACGGCGGAAGTCACGCTGCCCGGCTTCTTGAGCGATATTTGTTCGGCGGTTCATCCCCTCGGTATCGGCTCGCCGTTCATGCGCACACTGCCGCTTGAACAGTATGGCCTGGAATGGATACAGCCGCCAATCCTGCTCGCGCATCCACAGGACGATGGCACGGCGGCAGTGCTTGAACGCTCGGTCGAGCTAACGGCTGACAAACTGGGACAGGATGGTGCCGCCTATCGCAGGCTGATGGGGCCACTGGTTGCCAACTGGTCCAGGCTGGAGGGGGCGCTGCTCGGCCCACTGCGCATTCCGCGCTTCCCGTTCTCACTGGCCCATTTTGGCGTGCTTGCCATCGGCTCCGCCCGTTCACTGGCCGAGCATACCTTCAAGGGGACACATGCACGTGCGCTGTTCGCAGGCATGTGCGCTCATTCGATGCTGCCCCTGGAACAGGCTCCCAGCGCCTCGTTTGGCCTCGTGCTGGGCATCCTCGGCCACGTCTTCGGCTGGCCCGTTCCGCGTGGCGGCTCGCAACATATCGTCGACGCCCTCGCAGCTCACCTGCGCTCACTGGGTGGGGAGATCGTTACAGGCGAAGAGATCAAACACATCGACGATTTCTCCTCTGCCCGCGCTATTCTCTTCGATGTGACGCCGCGCCAGTTACTGCGTATCGCGGGCGAGCAGCTTCCCGGAGGATACCGCAACAAGCTCGCTCGTTATCGCTATGGCCCCGGCGTGTGCAAGGTTGATTTTGCTCTTGACGGCCCCATTCCCTGGCAGGCGGAGGCGTGTACTCAAGCGGGAACGGTGCATGTGGGCGGAACGTTGCCGGAAATCGCCGCCGCCGAGTGTGCCATCTGGCATGATGAGCATCCCGAACGTCCATTTGTGGTGCTTGCCCAGTCCAGCCTGTTTGACGCGACTCGCGCCCCGCAGGGGATGCATACGGCGTGGACGTATTGTCACGTCCCCAACGGCTCCACGTGCGATATGTCGGAACGCATTACCGCGCAGATCGAACGCTTCGCCCCCGGCTTCCGCAAGCGTATCCTGGCGAAGCATGTCTTCACAGCCGCTGAATTAGAGCGCTACAACCCCAACTATGTCGGTGGCGATATCAATGGCGGCATTCAGGATTTCTGGCAACTTTACACTCGCCCGACCATCCAGTTTGTCCCCTACAATACTCCCAACAAACGCATCTATATCTGTTCCTCGTCCACGCCCCCCGGCGGCGGGGTCCACGGCATGTGCGGCTACTTCGCCGCGCAATCTGCCCTACGACGAGCATTGTAAGCTGGTAGGACTCTCACCATTCCACCAGCTTCCATATCTCCGGTTGCACCGTGCCTGCCTCGACGCCGATTTCGGCGTAGATGCTCACAGCCTGTTTGAGGTGGGGCATGGCCTCTTCCGCTCGCCCGGCGGCATGGAGCATGTCGGCCAGATTACTGTGCAGGGCGGCTTCGCGGTGACGGTCTCCCTGTGAAACGCAGAGTGCCAGCGCGTTCTCTGCGAGCGCGATAGCCCTTTCCGTCTCACCATTGGCGGCGTAGGCCAGGGCCAGGTTATTGAGCGCGGCTGCCTGAATACTGGCGTCATTCAGGCCATCGGCCAGAGCAAGGCTCTCTTCCAGGTGGTGATGGGCCTGCTCGGTTTGCTGCTTGCTGCTGGCGAGGATGCCCAGCAAGTTGTGAACCTGCGCCAGCGCCTGCCTGTCGCTGCCTGCCTCAGCCAGTTCGAGCGCCAGGTGCGCCAGTTCCAATGCTCGTGCTGCCTGCCCGTGTCGATAGGCGGCAAGGCTCCAATCGGCGTAGATTTTTGCGCGTTCTCCGGCAGAACCGCCCTCTCCTAGCGCGAAGAGCGCCGCTTCCAGGTGGCTTTCCGCCAGTTCCCATTCACCTCGCCGTCCGTAGACATTGCCCAGTTTTTGTTCGATGGTGGGCAACGTCTCAACACTGCCCAACGCTGCCGCCGTTTCGTAGCTCTTGAGCGCGGCGGCGTATTCTCCCATCAGCGTGTGCAGATCACCAATGGCTTCGTGCAGTCCAGCCCTGTCGGGATGACCGAGCGCGAGCGCCAGGTGAAAGTGAGCGAGGGCCTCGGTGTTTGCATACAGCGTGCGTGCGCGTTCGCCAGCGCGTTTGTAATATTCGGCGGCAGCATTTTCGTTGCCGGCCAGCCGGTAGTGTTGGGCGATCTGACCCGGCTGGAAGCCAGGTTCCCGCTTGCCGCGCTCATGGCCCACAAGCACTTCAGCGATGCGCCGGTGCAGTAGGCGTCGCCGGGCCAGACTGGTTTCCTCGTAAACCAGCGTACGCAGTTTCTCATGACTGAAATCGTAAGTCAGCGCGGCGGCGTTGTTGCCCCCTGGCTCCTCCGCAACGAGGCCGAGGGCGATCAACTCTTCCAGGGCCGTGACCGTTTCTTCCTCACCGCGCCCGCTCGCCTCGCGCAGTGTGTCGAAATCGAACGAGCGGCCAATGGCGGCTGCCGTCGCGAGCAGTTGCCAGCCGATCTCGTCCACCGCGTCCAGCCGCGAGTGGAGCAGGTCGCGCACGCCGCCGGGTAGCGACCAGCGCTCATTTTCGGGGGCCAGCACGCCTTTCGCGATGGCGGTCAGGTATTCGATCAGGAAGAATGGTAAGCCCTCCGTCTCTTCGTAGAGTCGTTGCACAACATCCGTCGTTGCCGCCGGGGAGGCTGGAACGACGGATTGCGCCAACTGCTGCACGGTATGGCGATCCAGGCGGGTCAGCGAGAGAATTATGGCATTGCCGCTGCGCTGTGCATCGGCGAGCAGGCGGTACAGGTGATGATCTCTGGGGATGGCGTGCGTGCGCCAGGTAATCAGTAAGCACAGGGGATGTTCGCGCAGGCGGCGCACGAGATAGGCCAGCAGGTCGAGCGAGGCTTCATCGGCCCACTGCATATCGTCGAAGAAGACGATGCCGGGCTGTGCGCTATCGCCTTTGAGCAGGGCGAGCAACACGTGGCGTAGTCCCTCGAAGAAACGCCCCTGCGCGCCCGGATGGTCAAGCGGGGGCGCAACGGCTACCTCTGGGCGCAGACTGGTGAGTTCGGGCAGCAGCCGCGCCGCCTCGCTCACCCAGAGCGCCGGAACATCCCTCAACCACGCTGCATCCTGCTGCTGGGCGATGGCAGTACGCATTCCGGCAACAAAGGGACCATAGGCAAGCTGTGTTTCACCCTCGTAACAGTGGGCGGCGATCACTGACGCTCCCTGCTTGTGGACGTGCGCCACCATCTCTTCGGCCAGCCGCGTTTTGCCGATGCCCGCCTCGCCTTCCAGGAGGATGAGATGGCCGCTGGTCGAACTCGCGGTATACGCTTGCAGTAGCGCGTTCCACTCCGCTGCTCGTCCCAGCAGTGGATAGTCGTTGTGCTGTACAGGAAACTGCACGGCGGCAGGTGTAATAGCGCCGGGTGAGGATGCCGGGTTGCTGCTGGCTGGCTTCTGGATTTCTTGCGTTGCGACCGGGGCGTTTGCCTGCACAGGAGGGGGTGGAATGCGATTCTCTTTGATCGATTGATAGAGTTGCGTCGTCGATTCCAGGGGTGTCACACCCAGTTCTTGTTCCAACGCCTGCACGCACTCGCGGTACTGGTGGAGCGCGGCAGCACGCTGGCCCGCCCAGGCATATAGCTGCATCAAATGGCGGTGTGCTGGCTCGTGTAAGCGGTCGAGAGCAAGCCAGCGCCGGGCGTAGGTGATGGCGGTCTCGAAATTTCCCTGCGCGGTGTATCCATGTACCAGGCATTCGAGCGCGTGAGACAGTTCGCGGCGCAAACTATCAGCCTGGAAGAACTGCCAATCATCGAAATTTGGGCTGTCGCGCAGGCTGAAGCCGGCCATGAAATCGCCGCGGTAGAGTGTTACGGCCTGCGCCAGCGGTTTCAGGCAGTTAGGACAGGTTTCGGATGCCGGATGCCCGTGTGTCCGGCATTCGGCGAGGCATTTGTGGAATTCATCCACGTCTAGCCGGAAATGTGTCCCCTGTGCCAGCCCGATCGTTTCGCGGTCAATATCCAACCAATCGCCAGCCAGCGCCTTATTGAGCGCTGAAAGCGTGCGCCGCAGCGTGGCGCGTGCATTGACCTGATCGTAGTCCGGCCAGAGCAGGTTCGCCAGCGAGTCGCGACTGTGGCGCTGCCGGGTGACGGCAAGATAAGCCAGCAGCGCGATGGCTTTGCGCGTATCCACACTGATCAGTTCCCCATCGCGCTCTATATATGGTGGGCCAAGTAAAAACAGGGCAAGTTGGGGCAAAGAATACCTCCGCTAGATTGAGACCTTGCTGTGCATATAGTAACCCTAACCGGCCAAAAGCGCAACGGGCAAATGCTCGACTAATAGTGTGCGATGGGGTACAATGGGCGGGGTGAAATTTTTCTCAGGTTTTTGCTGGTTATATATTATAAGGAAGCTGTTACCTCACAGATGACGGAAGATCGGGACAACACACCACAACGGCGCGTTCGGTTGGCGTTTGAGGCGCTGGTCGCGGGAGAAGATGCCGCTATTGATCTGGGGCAGGCGGCGCTGCTGATTGCCCAGGAAGAATATCCCGAACTGGATGTCGCGCACTACCTGGCGCAGCTTGACGCGCTGGCGCTACAGGTGCGGGACCTGCTTGGTGTATCCCAGGCGGAGGACGTGGCGCGCCTGAATCCATTCGTCGTCATTGACGCCATGAACGAAGTGTTGTTCGTGCAGGAGCGTTTCCGGGGCAGCAGCAAGGCAGATTATTATAATCCCCGCAACAGCTTTCTCAACGATGTGTTGGAGCGGCGCATCGGCATTCCCATCGCGCTCTCGCTCGTCTACATGGAGGTGGGTCGTCGCCTGGGGGTGCAGATCGACGGCATTGGATTGCCGTTTCACTTTGTCGTCGGCTATCATTTGCCGGAGGGAATAATCTATATCGATGCCTACGAAAAGGGCAGGATACTGACCGAGCGCGATTGCCGCGAACGGATGCGAGTTGTTTTCAAAGGCAAGCTGCATTTCAACCCGCGCTGGCTTGAACCGGTCAGCCATAAACAATTGCTTGTGCGTATGCTGGATAATCTCAAATATATTTTTATTGATCGCGGCGATAACGAACGTGCGCTTTCTGTCTGTGATCGTCTGGTCTTGCTTGTTCCTGGTGCCGCTATCGAACGCAGAGATCGCGGCAGAGTTTATGTTCACCTCAAACAATACGGCCGTGCGCTCCGCGACTTAAAGAAGTACCTGGAATTGGCTCCCGAAGGTGAGGATGTCGAGGAAGTGCAGCGCCAGGTGAACACTTTGCGCCAGATTATTTCTATGCTAAACTAAATTTAATCGAGAAATGAGGCATCCTCTTGATCGTCCTACACGCTATCTGGGATTATCGTACAGGCGGACAACTGCATATCTGGGCCGAATCATCCACTCTGGCAACTGCAACACCACGTTCGGAAAAACAAACTGGCAAGAAGCCACGTCCACATCCTTTTATTCTGCCCTCTGATGCGCTGAAAGAGGAGATGGGAAAGCTGGCAGGAAGCTTGCTCGCTGCCAGCGCATCAACTGGAATGCTTACACTGCGCCTGCCTTCGACTGCGCGTAAACCTCTCTCCTCGCCTGAATTGATTGTGGAGCGCGAGGCCGGAGCGCAGCCAACAGGTTTACAGCCCTGGGAAGTCGAGACACTGGTGCTCGAACCTGATGCGGCCCTGGATTTTTTGCTCGCGCTGCCCGCAGAAGCCCCTCATGGTGTCGCATTTGGCAGTTCCTTGCGTTTCTGGCGCGAAGCCGCGAACCTGGCCTTTGCTCTGATTTCCAAACAGAGCTACGCGCCGGTACTACAAGAGCAGGGCAAAAATGGCTCGCTCACCGTGCGCGCCGCCTGGGAAGCTGTACTTACCGGAGACGACGATGAGCGATTGCGCCTGCTTGCGCAGACAATGCCGCCTCTCTGCTGGGCCTTTGCCGCACCGGGCGAGGTCAAGGCGTCAAGCTTGCTTGAAATAGTTCAGCATTTTCTCAATCGCAGCGTCGATGCCTTCGTGCGGGAAAGCCTGTCCGTAACGGGACTCTTGCCAGCGCGTCGGGGCCGCAGTAAAGGAGCGTCGCTGCCCGAACAGTGGCTGCACGCCCTTTCATCCGAAGACGTGACGCTCACTGCCTCACCCAAAGAACTCAAAAGCTTCGCCGCCGCGCTGCATTCCTGGTTCGACCAGCTAAGACCCACCGAGGTGAACGCGCCGTTCCGCACCTGTTTCCGGCTCAACCCGCCAGAGGAGAGCGCGCAGGGCGAGGGCAACGTAGAGCATGGAGACAACGCGGAGGATGGAGAGAACAAAACCTGGCAACTGAGCTTCCATCTTCAGGCCAACGATGATCGCAGCCTGCTAGTGCCTGCCGAGAACATCTGGCAGGAGCGTTCCAGTACGCTGACCTTCCTCAAACGCAAATTCGAGAACCCACAGGAGCGCCTGCTGGCCGATCTTGGCAAGGCATCGCGCCTGTTCCCCTCGCTTGAGGAAAGCCTGACAACGGCGCGTCCCAGCGACCTGAAGCTTTCGACAGAGCAAGCGTATGCCTTCCTGCGCGAATCTGCGCCGCTTTTAGAGCAGAGCGGCTTCGGTGTGCTGGTTCCGGCGTGGTGGCAGAAACCGGCGGCGCGCCTGGGCGTCAAGCTGAAGCTCAAAGCTAACGCGGATGCGAATGTCAGTTCAGGGTTGATGGGTCTCGAAAGCGTGATCTCCTACGACTGGACGGTTGCCATCGGCGATACCACGCTCACAGCCAGGGAATTTGAGAAACTGGTCAGGCTAAAGATGCCCCTCGTCAAGGTGCGTGGCCAGTGGGTCGAGCTGCGCCCCGATGAGATCGAAGCAGCCATCGCCTTCTTCCGCAAGAAGCGCGCCAACGGCAATATCTCGATGGGAGAGGCGCTGCGGCTCGGTCTCGGCCAGGAAATCTCTGAACTGGGTCTGCCCATCATCGATGTCGAAGGCGAAGGCTGGGTGCAGGACATGCTCGACCGGCTCTCCAACCCCGCCTCGCTCTCGCTTATCGAGACGCCTTCGACCTTTCACGGCCAACTTCGTCCCTACCAGCGCAAAGGCGTCTCCTGGCTGGCTTTCCTCAAGCAATTCGGCTTCGGTGCCTGCCTGGCGGACGATATGGGATTGGGAAAGACCTTAGAGATGATTGGTCTCTTACTTCACGAGCGTGAGGCTATGCTCCACGCTCCAGCGCTGGTGATCTGCCCCATGTCCATCGTGGGTAACTGGCAGCGCGAGCTACAGCGCTTCGCCCCTTCTCTGAAGGTCATGGTGCATCATGGACACGAGCGGCTGACGGGCGAGGCGTTTATCGAGGAGGCGAAGCGGCATGATGTGGTGATTACGACCTACGCGCTGGCGCTGCGGGATAAAGAGCACCTGCTGCCCATCGAGTGGGAGTTTGTGGTGGTCGACGAGGCACAGAATATCAAGAATGAGGCGGCGAAGCAGACGCACGCTATCAAGAGCCTCAACGCGAAGTACCGCGTTGCCTTGACGGGAACGCCGGTGGAGAACCGGCTGTCTGAACTGTGGTCGATTATGGAGTTCCTGAATCCGGGCTATCTGGGCAATGGCACTGCCTTCCGCAAGCAGTTTGCGCTGCCGATTGAGAAATACCATGATGCGCAGAAGGCGGAGGCGCTGAAGCGATTAATCCAGCCGTTCGTGCTGCGGCGCTTAAAGACGGATAAAGCCATTATCCAGGATTTGCCGGACAAGATGGAGATGAAGGTCTTCTGCAACCTGACGCAGGAGCAGGCGACGCTCTACGAGGCGACGGTGCAGGAGATGATGGAGCGGATCGAGCAGGCGGTTGGTATGGAACGCAGGGGATTGGTGCTGGCGGCGCTGATGCGACTCAAGCAGATTTGTAACCACCCGGCGCACTTTATTGGCGATGGCAGCCGTTTACCGGATCGTTCGGGCAAGCTGGCGCGGTTGGAGGAGATGCTGGAAGAGGTGCTGGCGGTGGGCGAGAAGGCGCTGATCTTCACACAGTTTGCCGAGATGGGTGCGATGCTGCGCAGCTACCTGCAGGAAGCCTTTGGCTGCGAGGTGCTCTTCTTGCACGGTGGCACGAACAAGAAGCAGCGCGACCTGATGGTGCAGCGTTTCCAGGAAGAGCGGCGCGGCCCTCCCATTTTCATCCTCTCGCTCAAGGCTGGCGGCGTTGGCCTCAACCTGACGGGGGCTAACCACGTCTTCCATTTTGATCGCTGGTGGAATCCGGCGGTGGAGAATCAGGCGACCGATAGGGCGTTCCGTATCGGGCAGAAGAAAAATGTGCAAGTCCACAAGTTTGTCTCCACGGGTACGCTGGAGGAGCGCATCGACCAGATGATCGAGCAGAAAAAAGAGCTTGCCGAGAGCATCATCGGTAGTGGCGAGAACTGGCTAACCGAGCTTTCAACGGCACAACTGAAGGAACTGTTCGCACTGAGCCGCGAGGCCGTCGGCGAATAGCCACGCCGTATCAGGAGGAACTACCATGAGTAAGTGGGATCGTTGGGATAATGATGAAGACGACGAAGATGAATGGGATGACGAAGATGATTACGATGAAGAGGATGAGGATGAAGACGGATATGGCTACTGGAACTATTACCGTGAGAGCCAGCCAAGAAGGGTTGTGGGTGGGCTGAAGACGAAAAGCGAGCGCGGCGCAATCGGTGAGACATGGTGGTCGAAGCGCTGGGTGGCCGTGCTCGAATCATTCAGCATGGGAAATCGGCTCACTCGCGGTCGCAGCTATGCGCGGCTGGGGCAGATAGTCTCGCTTGATGTGGAACCTGGCATCGTCAAGGCCAAAGTGCAGGGGTCGATGCTCAAACCCTACAAGATCGAAATCCGCTTACAGCCGCTTTCGCACAGAGATTGGGAGAAGATCACAGAGGCGATGGCTTCGCAGGCCATCTTTGCCGCGAAGTTGCTGGCTGGCGAGATGCCGAAGAACATAGAGGAAGCCTTCCATGCCGTTCACCTCTCGCTCTTTCCTACGGCGGGCCGAGAACTTGTAACCAGTTGCTCGTGTCCCGACTGGGCCAACCCCTGCAAGCATGTTGC
>DASTKE010000124.1:0-2253 GCA_035716105.1 Ktedonobacteraceae bacterium
CAGGCTCAAACCTCGCAAATAAAATCTCTTGCGAGCCGCGCAGCGGTGAGCAGTCACAAGGAGCGTATAGTATGACTACTCTTGGCTTTGTTGGCTTAGGCGCGATGGGTAGCCGCGTGGTCAAGCGGCTGCTAGACGCGGGATATACCGTTGTTGGCTACAACCGCACGCGCTCAAAAGCGCAATGGCTGCTGGACGCCGGAATGCAGTGGGGCGACTCGCCGCGTGAGGTCGCCGAACAGGCCGATGTGATCTTTACCATGGTGACGAACACTGCCGCTTTAGAAGAAGTCGTTGGCGGTCATAATGGCATTCTGGCCGCTCTCGAGCCGGGGAAGATTTATGTCGATATGAGCACCGTCAGCCCCAACAAGTCGCGTGAGTTCGCGGCAAAGGTAGCAGAGAAGGGCGCGCACATGCTCGATTCCCCCGTTTCCGGCAGCGTCATTACCCTGGAACAGGGCAATCTCTCGCTCATGGTCGGCGGCGAAAAAGTGATTTTTGAACGGGTCAAACCTATTTTGCTCGCCATCGGCCCGAAGGTGAACTACGTTGGCAGCAACGGGCAGGCGGTGCTGATGAAGATTGCCATCAATTTAAGCCTGCAAGTGCAATTCATGGCATTCTCAGAGGGGTTGCTGCTGGCCGAGAAGGCAGGCATTCCACGCGAAACCGCCATGGAGGTCATCCTCAACAGCGTCATCGCCTCGCCCTCGCTCAAGTACCGCGCCCCGTTCATTCAGGATATGCCCGACGAGGCCTGGTTCGATGTCAACATGATGCAGAAAGATATGCTGCTGGCTCTGGAGATGGGCCGCGACCTGGATGTCGCCCTGCCAACCGTCGCCATCAGCAACCAGTTCCTCACCGCCGCCCGCGCCATGGGCCTCGCGAAGAAGGATTTTGCCATCACCTACGAAGTATTAGCCCGTATGTCAGGTTTGAATGAGTCATAACAATTTGTGGTACACATCTTCTCTGTCCTACGGGTAGAGATGTGTACCACAAATTGTTATGACTGCTATCCATGGTTTGCTAACAACGGAGAAGGCCCATAATGTCGCAATCTCGAACAACTCGTGCTGGACAGGTCTCGTCACCTGCCTCGACGGAGACGGAACGTGAGCGCTGGTTGCATATGTACGAGCAGATGCTCACCATTCGCCTCTTTGAAGAGCACGTTAACGAACTGTATCTCAGCGCGAAAATGCCCGGTCTGGCCCACCTGTATTCCGGTGAAGAGGCTGTTGCCGTTGGTGTGTGTACGGCCCTGCGCAACGATGACTACATCACCAGTACGCATCGCGGCCACGGCCACTGTATCGCCAAAGGAGCCTCGATTGACCGCATGTATGCCGAACTGCTGGGCAAAGAACCCGGCTACTGTCGCGGCAAAGGCGGTTCCATGCACATCGCCGATCAGGATACTGGCAATCTGGGAGCCAACGCCATAGTCGGTGGTAGCGCGGGCATCGCGACCGGTGCTGCCATGTCGATCAAGATGCGCGGTAGCGATCAGGTCGCCGTGTGTTTCTTTGGCGATGGCGCATTAGGCCAGGGGGTGTTGTACGAGGTGATGAATATGGCCTCGCTCTGGAAGTTCCCGGTGATTTACGTCTGTGAGAATAACCTGTACAACGAGTATACGCACAATTCGCAGACCACTGCCGGTGACATGCAGGCAAGGGCTAGCGCCTTCGGTATTGTGACCGATGAGGTGGATGGTCAGGACGTGCGTGCCGTCTATGCCGCCGCCACGCGCCTTGTTGAGCGCGCCCGCGCCGGTGAAGGCCCGGCCTTCCTGCTCTGCAATACCTATCGCTACTACGGCCACCATGTCGGCGACATCCAGCGCTCGTACTACCGTTCTAAAGAAGAGGAAGAATACTGGAAAACCGAGCGCGATCCCCTGAAACTGCTCGCCGATTGGTTGAACGAGCAAGGGATGGCCGATGCCCAGACTTTTGAACAGATGGAGCAGCGCGTGCAGGCCGAGGTGGAGGCCGGAGTCGCCTTTGGCCTGAGCGCGCCGTACCCACAGCCGGAAGAGGTGGTGCAAGATGTCTACGCTTAACGTGGTGGCAGGCCAGAGCACGGGCAAAGGTGTGCGTGAGATCACGCTTGCCCAGGCCATTCGCGAGGCGCTGGCGGAAGAGATGCGGCGCGATCCACGCATCTTTGTGATGGGCGAAGATGTGGCCGAGGCGGGTACGCCCTTTAAAGTGCTCTCTGGACTCGTCGAAGAATTTGGGC
>DASTKE010000125.1:0-6372 GCA_035716105.1 Ktedonobacteraceae bacterium
TCGGTTCCTACAAATCTGGCGGTTGTTGCTCAAGTTCCTGGCGATTCCAGTGGGCCAGCGTCGCACCGGCCTCGTAGGTGCTCTGGAAGAACTCTAGCAACGTCTGCGCGGGCGAAGCTGCTTTGCGCACATCCTCGTAGAGCAGGATGAACTCACCCATGCTATT
Organism: Ktedonobacteraceae bacterium; assembly: GCA_035716105.1. Taxonomy (GTDB): domain Bacteria; phylum Chloroflexota; class Ktedonobacteria; order Ktedonobacterales; family Ktedonobacteraceae; genus CADDYT01. The sequence goes on from DASTKE010000125.1 coordinate 167, forward strand.
GTCATAGTGGGCCGCGCCAGGGCGAAGTGAGACGTTTTCTATTCCGGATGGTTTCGGATAGGTGTAGGAGTAGAAGGCGGGGTTCTGCAATTTACCTTCCCCTGGCCAGAAGCCACAGCAGACCTGCTCCTGATTCTCCGCCACGCGCAATATCCGATTAGCGCCCGGCGGCGGTGATACCCGCTTTCCTGAATAGCGTGCCTCCGCGAGGTCGAATGTACCCCAGTAGAAGAGCACGGGGCTGCTCTTGCCGATGAAACGGGAGCGATACTGCTGCAAGACATTCTCAGTCTGCACCAGAATGCGCCACCAGCGATTGACGTGCTCAGGATCATATGCGCTATGGCTCGTATCCTGTTCAAAGGGAACGCCATGCTCTACCTCGCTGGGCTTTGTATTGATCTTCACCTCGATGCCCAGTGCGTTCAATGCCGTCATAAAATACGAGTAAAAATCAGCCACCGAGCACGGCATCAAGGGCATATCTTTCCGCCTACCATCACTGGTAAATATGAAAAGGTTGTGGTGAATGAAGTCAAATGTGACCTGGAACGCTCCCGTGAGAGATGGAATGAGTCCTGTCGTCAACCCCTCCGCCGTCACATAAAACCCTACTTCCCACCACTGATTGAGGAACGGACACAACTCCAGCTTCACCTTCCCCACCACCTGCGTCCACATATGCAGCGTATCATACGTCTTCTTCCACGCCTCAAACGGCAAAGCAGGCCAGAGATAATCCTTTTCCTCCTGCGTCATCATACCCTGCCCCCTCGTGCTATGTACAGCCATCCTTTTCTCTCCTCTCTCCTCGTGATAAACAGAGCCGACTAAAACACACTACCATTATGAGTATACGACACGCCCCTCTTGAGAGATACATGCTCTCTCCTCTTCCCACGGGTTGCGCAATGAGTGGCCTAATCCCTGGTATAAATTGTTTCCAAAGGGTTTGTAATCAGGCTGTGTATCAGATAGAATAACGATAGCAGAAAAGATGACTTTTGATATTTGCCGGAGGTGCAGTGATGTCCATTGCCACGCAAAGCGGTTCCCCACAGTTTCCCACGACTACCGAGAGCATTCCACCGTCCACCCGGGACGCAATGGATGCTGCGATACAGATCCTACAGCAGCACAAAGATGCATGGGTAGCCGTTCCCACTGGCGAGCGTGTTGCCTTGCTCGACTGCCTGATACGCGATTTCGCCGCTATCGCCCCACGCTGGGTCGCAGCCTGTATGCAGGCGAAGGGTATTGCGCCCGATGCACCCAGCGCGGGCGAGGAATGGACAGTTGGCCCCTGGCCCGTGCTCAAAAACCTGCGCCAGCTTCGCCAGTCGCTGCTCGACATTGTGGCCGTGGGACATCCTCGCATTCCGGGGCCAGTCACCACGCGCCCGGATGGGCAGGTCGTGGCCCAGGTTTTCCCGCAGAACACCTATGATCGTCTCTTTTTTATGGGCCTGACCGCGGAAATCTGGATGGAGCCGGGCGTGACCGCCGGAGACCTGACACAGACCCAGGCGGTGAACTATCAAGACAGCCAGCACGAGGGCAAGGTTGCGCTGGTGCTTGGCGCAGGCAACGTCTCAAGCATCGGCCCAATGGATATTCTCTACAAGCTGTTCGTCGAAGACCAGGTGGTAGCGCTCAAGCTCAATCCCGTCAACGAATATCTCGGTCCATTGATTGAGGAAAGCTTCCAGGCGCTCATCGAGCCGGGCTACCTGCGCCTCGTCTACGGTGGAGCAGTCGAGGGAGCCTATCTTTGCAATCATCCCTGCGTGGATGAGATTCACATCACCGGTTCCGACAAAACCTTTGACGCGATTGTCTTTGGCCCCAGCTTAGAAGGCGCGCAGCGCAAAACAGCACACCAACCACTGCTGACGAAGCGCGTTACCGGTGAACTGGGCAATGTCAGCCCGGTTATTCTCGTACCCGGCCCCTGGGGTGAGGCCGATCTGGCCTACCACGCCGAACACGTCGTCTCTATGCTCACCACCAACGCGGGCTTCAACTGCAACGCGACACGAGTGATTATCACAGACGCAAGCTGGCCGCAGCGAGAAGCGTTCCTGCAACAGATGCGCCAGATACTGGCAAAGGTGCCGCCGCGAGCCGCTTACTATCCCGGCGCGCACGACCGCCAGCGCATGTTCGTGGCCGCACACCCGGAGGCCGAGCAATACGGCACGGTCAGCGAAGGACAACTGCCCTGGACACTGATCTCCGGCGTCGATCCTGCTAATGAGGATGATGTCTGCTTCACCACCGAAGCCTTCTGCGGCCTCTTCTCCGAAACGGCGCTCGACGCGACCAGCATCCCCACGTATATCGATCGCGCCGTTGCCTTCGCCAACGAGCAACTCTGGGGGACGTTGAACGTTACCCTGCTCGTTCACCCGGCCTCGCTCAAAGACCCGGCCATAGCAGCCGCCGTCGAACGCGCCGTTGCCAACCTGCGCTATGGCACCATCGGCCTCAATTACTGGGCTGGCGCGGGTTTTCCACTGGCCGTCACCACCTGGGGAGCCTTCCCCGGCCATGATATCTACGATATCCAGTCGGGCAATGGCGTCGTTCACAATACGCTCATGTTTTCGCGACCGCAAAAGAGCGTGATACGCGCTCCGTTCCGCTCTCCGCTCACGCCGCCCTGGTTCGTGACTCGCGGCAGTGCAGCGCGCAAGATGTTCCCCAAACTGATCGACATGGAAGCCTCGCCTTCTCCCTGGAAAGTGCCGGGCATCGTCCTGGCTGCTTTGTAGATATTTGCTCTCAAGAGGGACATATGCACAGGGGCGAGCGTGACACGTTCGCCCCTGTGCATATGTCCCTCTTGAGAGCAAAACAAACAATCGCTAGAACTGCCCTATCAGTCGAGCGAGCCGTCCCTGCTCGTCTTCGGCATTTGCAACAGGTATGGGCATAACCAGTAATTCATCGAGACCCTGAGACAGCAGATCTTTGAGGCGTGCCGAGACGGTGGCTTCGTCGCCGGAGACAACCAGGCTGTCGATAAGGGCATCGGACAGCGTGCCATCGGAGGAGGCGGAGAAACCCGCGTCGGCGAACATGCTGGTGTAGAATGGCAGATGTCCATAGGTTCCCAGTCGTTTCCGCGCCGCCGCCAGCACCGACTGCCGATTCTGGCTGAGCGCGACGGGAATATGAGCCACCAGTGGAGGCGCTGGACGACCGCTCTTTGCGGCACCCGCATGCAAGGCTGGCAGCGCCTTCTCAAGCAGGTAGGGAACGGGACAGACCCAGGAGATGGCCCCATCGGCTATCTCGCCTGCCAGGTGAAACGCGCCTTCACGTAGAGCCGAGATCAGAATGGGGGGGTGTGGCGGGCGTGCCAGCGTGGTATGGATGCTGTAGAAACGCCCCTGATAATCAACTTTCCCGTGCCAGAGCGCCTCGCGCAGCACAGCCACATACTCTCGCAGGTGCTGCAATGGGGCCGACATGGGAATGCCATAGACCCCCTCCATAATCGGGCGGTGACTCGGCCCAACACCTAATCGCAGTCTCCCAGGCGCAAGATCGCCGAGAGCCAGCGCCTGCTGTGCCAGCGCCAGGGGATTGCGCGGATAGATCGGTACCACTGCCGTACCCATATTCACAGCGCGGGTCTGCACGGCAGCGGCGGCAAAAATAGTGAGTGTATCCGGCGCTGGCGTGCTCTGAGTCATCCAGACCTGCCGCACACCAGCAGCCTCCGCTGCTTTGATTCCTTCTACCGCCTGCGCGGCCTCCATTCCATTCACCAGCAGCCCAACCCGATCTCGCGCTGACTTTGCCGCAGATGTTTGCCCGGCGGAAGATGTATCATTATTCTGCATTCAGAAAACTCCTTTTTGGAAGGTTCTCAATTTCTCTTTGAACATAGCACGCTGATTTTCCCGCTGTCAAGCGCATCCGGGCATAAGGAGAAAGAGAGACACACGATACATTGCCGGGGCAATGTATCGTGTGTCTCTCTTTCTCCTTACCCCTTCACCACAATCACAGGCTTCAGCCGGGCTACCAGCTTCGCCAGGCCGGCGTTGTGGACGACGTTAACGACCTGCTGGGCGTCCTTGTAGGCCTGGGGAGCCTCTTCGGGCAGCAGGTTCTTGCTGTGAACGCGCACGGTGACACCCCTGGCGTCGAGCAGGTTGAGCAGTTGCTGGCTGCTGATCGACTTTTTCGCGGCTGTGCGGCTCTGGCGGCGTCCCGCGCCATGACAGCAGGAGCCGAAGCTCTGCTCCATCGAGCCTTGCGCGCCCACCAGAACGAACGAGTAACGGCCCATATCGCCGGGGATGAGCACCGGCTGGCCGACGGCGCGGTATTTCTCCGGCACGTCGGGATGGTTGGCCGGAAAAGCGCGGGTCGCGCCCTTGCGGTGGACGCAGACGCGCTGCATCTCTCCATCCACCTCGTACTCCTCCATCTTGGCAATGTTGTGGCAGACATCGTAGACGAGCGGCATGTCCTTCGGGCGCGCCCGGCGACCGAAGACGCTTGAGAACGCCTGCCGCACACCGTACATCAGCAACTGGCGGTTGGCCCAGGCGAAGTTTGCACCGCAAGCCATCGCGGACAGATACGCCTTACCTGCGTTGGACTGCAAGGGCAAGCTCGCCAACTGGCGGTCGACAGGAGTGAAGCCGTAATCCTGCTGCTTGGACTCAGCCAACCTGATATAGTCTTCCGCTATTTGATGCCCGAAGCCCCGCGAACCACAGTGAATACAAACCACAACCTGCCCCTTGCGGTTAAGCCCCAATGCCGAAGCAGCCTCAGCATCATAGATGTGATCGATGACCTGCACTTCTGCAAAGTGGTTGCCTGAACCCAGGCTGCCAGGCTGCTTCATACCACGCTGGATAGCATTCTGACTGACGGTGTCAGGATCGGCACCGGTCAGGCAGCCGCGCTCCTCGGTGGTTTCCAGGTCTTCGGGAAAACCATAGCCTTCTTCGATGGCCCAGGCCGCGCCGCGAGTCATCACCTCCCGCATCTTCTCAATGCTCAACTGGCGCATACCCGCGCCGCCAACGCCCGATGGCAGGTTGTTGAACAGTTCGTCGGCCAGTTTATCGCTCTTGCCGCGCACCTGATCGTACAACAACTCAGTCGACATCAAGCGCACACCGCAGTTGATGTCGAAGCCGATACCGCCAGGGGAGACAACGCCGTAATCGGCATGGGTTGCCGCGACGCCGCCCACCGGGAAGCCGTAGCCCCAGTGAATATCGGGCATCGCCAGCGAATGACCCACGATACCCGGCAACGTCGCCACGTTCGCTACCTGGTGCAGCGCGTTATCCTGCTGAATCTGCTCAATCAGTTCGTCGTCGGCGTAGACCATGCCAGGGACGCGCATCTCCGTATTGTAATGCTGGGGAATGCGCCAGCGATTGCTATCCACACGTTCGAGGGGAATCTTTTCCTTCATATTACTCATATGGCGCTCCTCAAAGGCTCCTGAACAATGGTAAAACAGGTGAAGATTACACAATGACGAAAAGAGCACAAACGTATACATCCTGAACGGAACAGGTGCTGGCACTGATAAAAGGGCCGACAATCGCTAAATGTCGAAGATGATACTGGCTTTATAGCCTTCACTGGTACGCTCTACAGCCGCCTCGTGCCAGGTGACGGCCTTGATGGCGCTGCTGAGATCGTGGCGCTGCGCATCGTAAGGTTCGCCGGAGACACGAGCCGTGAGCCGGGTCTCCGTAATGGCATCAATGGCAAAGTCGCGCAGGAGCAGAAATTCGGTATCGAACAGAAAAATCAGTTCGCTGAGCCACGCGACCAGCAACGAGACGGAGTCGTGGCCCTCAACCATGATTTTCCGACTGACGAGCGAACGCACCTGCTCAGGCGCGATCATCAAACTCTCCATACCCTCTGCGGCATGGATGAATAGCTCCGCCAGGGTAGTGCCATAGGCGTGCAAGCCGACATCTGCGGTGTGATCGAATACTTCATAGGGTCTCTGCGCCATTATCGTGTTGTCGGACTGTCCGTTCTGAGGATAGATCGGGATGGTGAATAGGTGGCTTGCATGGCTGTACCTCTCTTTCCCTATGAAGTGATTATTGTCTATTGACAGAATAACAGATCATTTGCTGTTTGTCAATATATTTTTCAAGCAAAATCAAGAGAAGCGCGAACAAAGCCAGCCTGGACGGGCTGGCTTT
>DASTKE010000126.1:0-7281 GCA_035716105.1 Ktedonobacteraceae bacterium
TTGTTTTTGAGCATGGCGAGGGCGGCAGGGATGGCACCAATGATCCAGAGAGCGCAGATCAGGTATTTGAGCACGTCCTGGAAGACGACATTATGCACGAGAATGATCGGGATGGTGAGCGGGCTGGTGAGGGCAAAGGCCCAGGCAGCCCAGGCGGGGACGAGATGCAGGCGACCAAGCATGAAGCCGATCAACACCGCGCTGAGCAGGTGGCCGATGATGTAGATCAACAGGTAGATCGTCATGACGGTATCGCCGTTGAAATGTGTCCAGAGCGCGACAAACTGCGGGGTGCTGCCGACCTGATCGATATCGAAGGCCAGGGAGTCGAGGCCCATGAGCGCAGCCCAGGGAATCCAGCCGATCAGGGACAGGGCCGCCGAGATGGTGGCGAGCCACGGCGCACGCCGCATCCCCAGCAGCGACATGCCCAGGTAGCCCAGGGGCAGGAAGAAGGAGGCGGCGATGGCACCTATGAAGTGCAGAGTGTTGCCGGTCTGACCGGCCATCGCACTTGCCATAAGAGGTGCGCGGAGATTTCCCGGCCAGGAGACGAGATAGAGTGTGATCGAGAGCGGTGCGAGGATGATGCAGGCTGCAAGGCTGATACGCTGGAATGTGAAAGCGCTGGACACTGATGCCCGTTCTGAATAAAATGGAGATTGTTTCATCTTGTTGTTCCTTTCTACCGGACAATGATTGTCAGATTCATCCCCTGATGGATTGTACAATAAATGTGGTAGGTTCCCGGTATCGTAAATGGCCCGATCTCAGTGCTATTGTTCCATTGAATGGAAAAGCGTTCCACAATATGCATGTAAGAGGTATACTTGTCAGTAATGGAATGCTGTGGAGGTAGCGAAGCTGAAGGACAGGTGCCTCAATTCGCTGATTTTGCCTGCTGAACGCGGCTCAAGCCCTCGACTCTGCGCTGAGTTTCTGGTAGGATATTCGTCAATACCATGAAAGACTCAGCAAGCATATCTCACTAGATAGGGAGGGTTTTTTTCAATGGACGGACTTCAGCGCCGCATCTTGATTGCGCGTGGAAATGCTCCCGCTGATCTTGTGCTTCGCGATGTTCAGCTTGTGAACGTGTGCAGCGGCGAAATCTATCCTGCCGATGTTGCCATTACCGACGGCCTGATTGTGGGTGTGAGCGAACCCCACGGCAGATATCAGGGACGTGAGGAACGGGACCTGCACGGGCGGTGGCTGACTCCCGGCCTTATTGATGGTCACATGCATATCGAAAGTACCATGCTTGTCCTTTCAGAGTTTGCCCGTATCGTTGTGCCGCGTGGCGTGACGGCGGTGATGCTCGACCCGCACGAATTTGCGAATGTGATGGGCGTCGCGGGTATCCGCTACGTGCTCGAATCCGGGCAGGGACTGCCGCTTTCTGCTTATGTCATGCTTTCATCCTGTGTGCCGGCCTCGATCTATGAAAGTCCTTACCGCGTCCTCAAGGCCGATGATCTCCTGCCATTGTTGAACGAGGAGCGCGTACTGGGCCTTGCCGAGATGATGAATATGCCCGGCGTGCTGAACGCGGATGAGCAGGTGCTGGCAAAGATTGTTGCCACGCAGCAGCACGGACTCGTTGTCGATGGACACGCGCCAGGCCTGAATGGCTATGATTTGAGCGCCTATGCCGCCGCCGGAGTGATGTCCGATCACGAATGCACGACGCTTGAGGAGGCGCGCCAGCGTATCCGGCTGGGTATGTGGCTGATGATTCGTGAAGGCTCGGCGGCGCGCAATCTGGATACATTGTTACCGCTGGTACAGGAACTGCATCCACCGCGTGTCTTCTTCGTGACTGATGACCGCGACCCACAGGATTTGACCACTCGCGGCCACATTGACTCAATGGTGCGCCGCGCCATCGAACTCGGTTTAGACCCGGCGGAAGCGGTGCGCCTCGCTTCCTATAACACGGCGCAGTATTTCCGTCTCTATGATCGCGGCGCGGTGGCCCCTGGCTTTGTGGCTGATCTGGTCGTGCTCGATGATCTGCACAGCTTTACGGTTGAGTCGGTCTACAAGGACGGCGAACTGGTGGCGCAAAACGGCGCACTGCTGGTCGACGCGCCAGCCTTTGCCTTCATCGGCGTTCACGATACCGTGCATATCGGCGATGTTTCGGAAGCCGATTTGCGCATTCCGGCGCGGGATGGGCAGGTTGAGGTAGTGGGTATCCAGCCTGGACAGATTACCACGCTGCATTTGCGGGAAGAAGCTCCCGTGCGTGGAGAAGAAATTGTGGCCGATCCCCGGCGCGACCTGCTCAAATTGGCGGTGATCGAACGGCATCATGCCAGTGGGCGTGTTGGCCTGGGGCTGGTCAAGGGTTTTGGCCTGCACGAGGGAGCGCTGGCTTCCAGCGTCGCGCACGATGCCCACAACCTGGTCATCGCGGGAACGAATGACTGCGATATTCTGGCGGCGGCTCGCGAACTGGAACGGATGGGCGGCGGTTTTGCCTTCGTTGTCGATGGTGAGGTACGCGCCAGCGTGCCGCTCCCGCTCGGTGGCCTCGTCTCGCCACTGCCCGCCAGCGAACTGGTGCAGCAATTGCACGTGCTTGATAGGGCGGCGGCTGAAGCTGGCTGCACACTGGAACACCCGTGCATGACGCTCAGCTTCCTCTCGCTGTCGGTCATTCCATCCCTGAAGCTGACCGATCAGGGCTTGATTGATGTTGAAACGTTTACGTTGTTGCCACTACAAAGGTAAGAAGAGATGTTGCTCAATCTGCTTGAATATCACTGGGCAGAACAAATAGATGAGGCGCTGATTTTGCTGTCGCGGCCCGATACGAAAACCGTGCCACTGGCTGGTGGAACCTACCTGGTGGGCCTCAAAGACGACAGCATTCAGGCGGTGGTTGATCTGCGCGACCTCGAACTGGCATATATTTCCGATGATGGACGCGGCATTCACATCGGCGCGATGACCACCTTGCAGAGCATGGTCGACTCGCCAGTGCTTAAAGCACTGGCGAATGGCATGCTTGCGCGTGCGGCGCAGTTCTCGTCCTTCTCGCGCTTGATTCGCAACTCGGCTACGCTGGGAGGGACATTGGGAACCTGGGTCGCTTCCCAGGCCGACCTGCTCACCGTGCTCGCCGCTCTGGACGCGGAGGTGCTGCTGCGTTCCGGCGCGCAAACGCAGGTCAACCTCAGTGGTGGTACGCCTGACCGTCCGGGATGGGCGCTGCCGGGGGTGATTTATAAAGGCAAAAACGAGCGGCGCGTGGCATTAAGCTCGTTCAACCGCGAACGCCGCGCCAACGAACTGATTATTGAGGTTATTGTGCCTCGCCCCGCACCCGATTCCGGTGCTTCCTTCATGCGCGTCGCGCGCACGCCCACCGATATCGCCCTTTTGAACGCTGCCGCGCTGGTCGACGTGCAGGATGGAGCCTATCGGCGCGTGCGGCTGGCGCTGGGCGGCGTGAATATGGAGTCGGTGCGCCTGCACAACGTGGAACGGCTTCTACAAGCCAAGCCTGTAACGAGTGGCCAGCAAGTTTTTGAGGCGCTGCAGGCGGGTATCGGGGAATTTCAGCCGCCGTCCGATTTTCGCGCCAGCAGCGGCTACCGGCGTGCCAGCGGCCTGAACCTGGCCTATCGCGTGCTTGAGGAGGCCACTATCAACGCGCAGGCTTCGTCTGAAGGGGGAATGTAGGCATGGAACTGGAACTACGCATCAATGGCGTGATTAAAAGCCTGGATAGCGCACCGAACGACTCGCTGATGACGGTGCTGCGCCAGGAGGGATATTTTAGCGTCAAGCATGGCTGTGAGACGGGTGAATGTGGTGCCTGTACCGTGCTGGTCGATGGCGTGCCGCGTCCAAGCTGCGTCATGCTCGCGGCTCAGGCCGGAGGATGCACTGTAACCACCGTGGAAAGCCTGGGCAACGCCCGTAAGCTGCACCCCATTCAGGAAGCGTTCATCGACACGGGCGCGATCCAGTGCGGCTACTGCACGCCCGGCATGGTGCTCTCGGCCTTTGACCTGCTCAAACGCAATCCAAGTCCTACAGAAGACGAGGTGCGCGACGCGCTCTCCGGCAACCTGTGCCGCTGTACAGGCTACGTCAAGCCGGTGCAGGCCGTATTGCGGGCGGCAGCTATCCTGCGCGGTGAGGCCGTTCCTGCCATCAGTCGTCCAGGCTCAAACGAGAATTTCAAGCCCTGGAATCCGGGCCGTTCTCCGTTAGAACATGCCGAGCATGGTGCCGCGCCGCCTCGCGACGATGGCAGCGCCTTCTCCGGCAGCACCGAGCGACCAGCGACGGAAGGCGATGGTTCCGGGGGCACCGCGACGCTGGTGGAGACACGCGCCGAGACCGACCTGCGCGTCGTCGGCAAGCCCGAACGCAAGGTCGACGCCATCAAGCTCGTCACGGGCAAGCCTGCTTTCGTCGATGATATTGACCTGCGCGACATGCTGCACGCCCGGCTGCTCACCAGCCCGCACGCGCACGCCATCATTCGCGACATCGATGCCTCGAAGGCGCGAGCGCTGCCCGGCGTTCATGCCGTGTTGACCTACAAGGATGTGCCGCGCATCCCCTACACCACCGCCGGGCAATCGTGGCCCGAACCCGGTCCGCACGACCAGTACGTGCTGGACAACCGCGTGCGCTTCGTCGGCGATCGTGTAGCCGCCGTGGCTGCCGAGACGCCGGAACTGGCCGAGCAAGCGCTGGCGTTGATCCAGGTCGACTACGAAGTGCTGCCTGCTGTGCTTGACCTGCGCCACGCGATGGACGCGGACGCGCCGCGCATTCATCCTGAAGCAGAGTCGTATCGCATTCACGACGCCTCGCGCAACCTTGCCGCCTACCTGCATGCCGAAGTGGGCGACGTTGAACGCGGCTTCGCCGCGTCCGACCTGATCGTCGAGGGCGACTATATCGTGCCGCAGGTGCAGCAGACGCCCATCGAGAACCACATCGTCATCACCTACTGGGACGAGGACGACCGGCTTGTGGTGCGTACCAGCACGCAGGTTCCCTACCACGTGCGTCGCATTATCGCGCCCGTCATTGGCCTGCCGCCGCGCCAGATTCACGTCATCAAGCCGCGCATCGGCGGCGGCTTCGGCGGCAAGCAGGAGGTGCTGATTGAGGACATCTGCGCCCTGCTGACCATCGCCACCAACCGGCCCGTCAAGCTGGAGTTCTCCCGCGCTGAAGAGTTTCGCAGCAGCCGCTCGCGTCACCCGCAAATTTTGCATATGAAGACCGGCGTCAAGCGCGACGGCACCATGATTGCCAATTCAATGACCTTGCTTGCCAACACCGGCGCGTATGGCACGCACTCGATGACGGTGCAGAGCAATACCGGCTCGAAAACGCTGCCACTCTATCCATGTCCCAATATTCGTTTCGAGGCCAACGTCGTCTACACGAACTTGCCGCCGCCCGGAGCCTTCCGTGGCTATGGTGTGCCGCAGGGCTTCTTCGCGCTGGAAAGCCACATTGATGAGATCGCGAAGCAACTAGGCATGGACGCGCTGGAACTGCGGCGCAAGAACTGGCTGAAGGAGGGCGACGAAAACCCGCTGGCAAAAGCCCTGGGCGAAGGCAAAGAAGGCTACACACAGATCATCGAAAGCTGCGGCCTGCCCCAGTGCTTGCAGATTGTCGAGGAGCGGCTCAACTGGAAAGAGAAGCGCGGCAATCCCGGTACGGGCCGCTTCCGGCGCGGCGTGGGCGTCTCGCTTGCCATGCACGGTACGGCCATCGCCGGCCTGGACATGGGCGGAGCCAGCCTCAAGCTCAACGACGATGGCTCCTTTAACCTGCTGGTGGGCGCGACCGATATCGGCACCGGCTCCGACACCGTGCTGGCGCAGATCGCCGCCGAGGTGCTCGGTGTGCGCGTTGAAGATATCATCATCCACTCCTCCGACACCGACTTCACGCCGTTCGATACCGGCGCATATGCCTCGTCAACGACCTATATCAGTGGCGGCGCGGTGAAACGGGCGGCGGAACAGGTACGCACGCAGATGCTCGACGTGGCCAGTGACATGTTGCGAGCCAGCCCCGAAACGCTGACCATCAACGACCGCGTCATCAGCGCTCCGAACGGGCAGGGGGTCACAGTTTCGCAGGTGGCGCTGCACTCGCTGCACGTTGAGAACCAGCAGCAGATCATGTCAACGGCCTCGTGGATGAGCTATAACTCGCCGCCGCCTTTTGCGGCGCAGGGCGCGGAGGTCGAGGTCGATACAGAAACGGGGGCGGTGCGTGTGCTGAAGGCCATCTCAGCCGTGGATGCCGGGCGCGTCATCAACCCCATCACGGCTGAGGGCCAGATCGAGGGCGGCGCAACTCAGGCGCTCGGCTACGGCACCAGCGAGGAGATGGTCTACGACGCGCAGGGAACGCTGCTCACCACCAATCTAAGCGATTATCGCATCTACAGCGCGCCGGATATGCCGGAGATGGAGACCTATATCGTCGAAACCAGCGATCCCTTCGGCCCCTTCGGAGTCAAAGCCATCGCCGAAATACCTATTGACGGTATGGCTCCCGCCATCGCCAACGCCGTTGCCGACGCGCTTGGCCTGCGCGTCAACGAAATTCCGCTCACGCCCGAACGGGTGCTGCGCGCCATTCACGCCCAGACCGGGAAAGGATAGGACGCCGCAGGCCACCCGCCAGGGGTGGCCCTACTATACTACGTTGCGCTCGCAAGCCGCACTTAACGTGCGCGTATAGTAGGGCCACCCCTGGCGGGTGGCCTGGCGGGGTTGCTTTGGAGGAGTAGGATCGATGGAACCCATCAATCTCTTTGATTACGAGGCGCTGGCACAGCAGAAGATGGAGAAGGCGCACTGGGATTTCTATTGTGGTGGCTGCGATGACGAGGTGACGCTGCGAGCCAATCACACGGCCTTCGAGCATATCCGGCTGCGCCCGCGTATGCTGGTCGATGTCTCAACCATCGATATGACGACGACCGTGCTTGGTACGCCCGTGAGTCTGCCCATTCTGATCGCGCCCACCGCGCAACATGGATTGGCGCATACCGAGGCCGAACGTGCTACGGCACGAGCGGCTGGCAAGGTTGGAACGCTGATGGTTGCCAGCACTTCGTCAACGCACAGTCTGGAAGAGATCGCGCAGGCGGCGAGCGGACCGCTCTGGTTCCAGCTTTACGTCTATCCGACGCTGCAAGTGGGCGAGAAGCTGGTGCGGCGCGCCGAGGCAGCGGGCTATAAGGCTATCGTGGTGACAGTCGACCTGCCGCGTCTG
>DASTKE010000127.1:0-9768 GCA_035716105.1 Ktedonobacteraceae bacterium
GTCCAACAAATGGTCGATGTCGATGGGGTTGTTTTTGACCCGCGCCGCCTCTTTGACGGCTTCCGGGTTGCTGCGAATAAATGCTAAGTCTAACATGTCTTTCTCACCTCTTTGCTATTGTTAAGGGTGGATACCGGCGCCTACGCCCGTTCCCATCGGGGGTTACGGAGGTCGTGCCGTATCTATTCAGGGACAATAAAAAAAGCGTTATCGTCCTTCCAGAAAGGACGACAACGCTGAAATAGCAGAAGCCGTGGTGCCACCTTGATTTGTTTCGATCCGATAATGGGATTGAAATGCTCATTTGCCCGGTAACGGTGGGTACCGTGGGCGCTCGTCGCGCTGGCTCCCAGGTGGATTTCGCTCTTGCTGGCTGCCGCGTCGCACCAACCCGCGGCTCTCTGCTGCTCAGCAACAGGTACTTGTCCTGTTCATCGCCTGATACCCACAAGGGGTATCCCTACATTTTTTGCTACTACCAGTATAACAGGCTTTGGGGATTTGTCAATGACTTTTCGCGCCTGCGGCGCTCATCAGGAGTGGAAGTGAGGTGCTGATGAGCGCCGCAGGCGCGTCTCTTCCTATCTGCTACGACTTGAGTGATGCCAGAAAATCCAGCACGATCTGGTTGAACTCGGCTGGCTTCTCCATAAAGGGATGATGCGCTGTCTGTGCCATGACCACTTTTTTCGCTCCCGGAATCTCGGCTGCCAGTTGCTCCAGCGGATTTGGTCCGTCCCACTCTCCGAGAATGACGAGCGTCGGCACGCCAATCTGCGAGAGGCGTCCAACGGCTGGTGGTTCTAATGGCACTGGTGGCGTCTCAGCCTGCGCCTCATCATCCGGGCGCTGCCAGTTGCGCGCCGTCATCTCGCGCACGCGCTCGCGCACGTTGGGGGCTGCCTGTCCCGGAAGTCGGCCCGGCCCATCCGTCCACAATTCGAGCGAGATTTCAACGGCCCCCGGTATGTTGTGCTTCTCAAATGCTTCATTCAGACTCGTATACATGCGCGCCACATCTGGATGCTTTTGCAGCATTTCTTCTGATGGCCGAAATCCGCTGACGCCTGCCGTGACCGGGATCAGCGCATCGACCATTTCAGGATGCTCAAGCGTAAAATCAATCGCCAGCGCGCCCCCTCCAGAGACGCCCATTAGAAAGGCACTCTTGATGCCCAGGAATTTCATCAATGCGTAGAGGTCCTGGCGATCAGAGTACGACTCCCCTCTTGTAATCAGCCCTGAATCGCCAAAGCCTCGCTGATCATAGCGGATGACCCGGTAGCGTTGGGCGAAGACGGCGAACTGATCGTCCCACGATCTTCTATCCAGGAGGTGTCCATGAACGAGTACGAATGGATGTCCCGCGCCTGCAACCTCATAATACAGGGTTGTGCCGTTTACCTCTGCGAAACCCGTCTGAACGTGTTCTGGGTTTGCCATAGTGCTGCTCCTCTCTTTTTATGTGTCTCTCTCGATATAATAGCATCGAAAGAGGTTAGAAACGACCCTGTATAGGGGTTCAGAGCTTTTTCATGCTAAAATACCGAACAGCGCAAGGTCGAGGAGAAGCTCAATGCGTTTACAATTTCCAGACCTGGGCATCGCTGAACGAGGCTTCGGAGGGGATGCTGTAGTCGAGGGCGACGACGCCGATTTGCCCGCTGCTCAGATCGGTGTCGCTGGTGCTGGTGATGAACTGGCCGTTGGCGAACAGGTCGAGCGTGTTGCTCTGGGCGAGCACGGTAAGCTGGTTGGCCTGATTGACGCCTGTGGTAATGGCGGGGCTGAAGCCGCTTACCAGCGTTGTGGCCTGTTTACTGCCCCTGTAAAGGTCGAGCGCGTAAGAGCCGTCGGTGCCGATGCGGAACAGGTAGAACGTTTTTAGCGTGCCATCGGCGCGGAAGAGGATGCCGCCCTGCGTCCCCTGTGTGATGGTCATTTGTACCTGGTAAGCGAAGTTGCTGAATCTGGCGGCCTCGGCAATGCATGGCTGGAAGTACCCCTGGAGAGCCTCGTTGGCCTGATAGCTGCCGTTGGTAAAACGACACCCGCCCGTTTTGGTTGCTCCCTCGTCCCAGGCATTATTGAGCGAGTTGTCGCTGAGCGGATCATGCAAGGCAGCAGTGCCGCTAGTGGCCGTGGTCAGCATCCCTTGAAACGCGGTCGCTGTGGCTGTCGCTTGATTGGCCTGCGCGGTGGCGACTGCTGTCTGATTGGCCTGCGCGGTGGCCGTAGTATCGATATTGGCCTGGGTAGTTGCGAGCGCCTGTGCAGTGGCCTGCGTCTGAGCTGAAGCGGTCGCGTAGATATGTGCCGTTGCCTGTGTATCCAGCTTCGCCTGTGTGGTCAGGGTAGTATGGTACTGCACTGTGGCCAGGTAGGCGACAAGGCCAAGACCTCCAACGATGAGCAAGGTCACAAGCGCAATAATGAGTGTGAGCATGAGCGGCGAAAGCGTTTCCCGCCGCCGGTACATCTGCCTGGGGGGAGGCCACACCGCAACTAATGACTCGTTATTCAGTGTGCTTTCAGATGTGAAGCGCTCGTCCAATGGTATCTCGGCTACAGTCCTGTCTGATGAAATATAATCGGGTTGCAACGAAAAGCTCTCGTCAGCCATCACAATACATCCTTTATTTCCTACTGCCATTTCATTGCGTCAAGCTTCCTCTCATACTGCTGAACCGATAAGCTTTCCCAGTCCAAAAGTGATACCTGCTGCCAGCAGACCGAGGAGTATCTGTCGTCCTCCAGATTTCCAGAGTGGGGAACCGGCGGTCAGACTCACGCCAGCGCCTATACCAAACAAGCCAAATACGCTGAGAATGAGGCTGATGATGACCGCGGCGAACCCGTTGGTAAAGATGAACGGGAAGACCGGAATGATAGCTCCAATGGCGAAGAGAAAAAACGAAGTGATTGCAGCACCCCAGGCGGACCCGCCAAGGTCCTTTGGATCAATGCCCAGCTCTTCTCGTGCCAGCGTATCCAGGGCGGCATTGCTCTGCTGCATCAGATTGGTCGCCAGTTCCCTGGCCGTTTTCTCGTCAAGCCCCTTCGATTGATAAATCAGCGCTAACTCTTCCTGTTCCTCTTCCGGGGCGTCTTGTAGCTCCTGGCTCTCGATAGCAAGCTGGTGCTGATTCAGCTCACGCGCACTCTGAACGGAGACCCATTCCCCAATAGACATCGAGAATGCTCCTGCGAGTAAACCGGCGAAGCCAGCAATCAGGACAGCGTGTCCTGTGAGGGTAGCTCCCGCCACACCCATAACCAGACTGAGGTTCGAGGTCAGGCCATCACTTGCCCCCAGCACGGCTGCGCGTAGCTCATTGCCACCCGCGCTGCGGTGGCGACCTTCAAACTGGGCGAGCAAAGGACCGGCAATACCGCCTTTTGCCGAGGACAGCAGGTAGCTGAACAGGCGGGCGTGCGAACGCTCATCGGCAGGGAGGCCCGCCTGGACGGCCTCTGGCTGGGTATCGTAATCGGCAACAGCATTATTTTCCATTGAGGAGATGGTGGAGAGTACTGCACCTGTTCCGAGACGCCTGGCAAGCCAGAGCAGCGTCCGAATACGCCAGTTCGGCGTGTAGGTTGGAGGTATTTCACCGGCACTGGACAGCCTGTCCTTCCAGAGGTCGGCATGACGCTGCTCAATACTGGCAAGACGCTTGTAGAGTTCTGCCAGGTGCGCATCGCTCTCGGCCTCGGCGAGTTTGCTATACAGATACACTCCTTCTTGCTCAGAAAGATAGTTCGTGCGGTATCGTGCCACGTCGGAGCTTTGCGTTTTGTCGCTCGTGGAGTTCTGCATGGCTTTCCCTACTCATCTCCTCTAGCGTAAGGTATTGCATTCAATAGATGTTAACCGTCTCTATGCAGTATACACTACTCATTGTGACGAGCTTCCCGCGACAGGTTGACATAGGAGCGGAGTACAGCGTTTCTCTATGTTATTTCCAGCGTCTACTATACCATCATATCGCTACAATTTCCAGATCTGCAAGTTGCTGTAAGCGACATCGGCAGTTGGGTATTCATGGCTGGTTGCCTCAAGCCCAAACTGGCCGGACTCGTATGTATCATCGCTGAACTGGGTGAGAAATTGCCTGTTGATATACAGGAAAAATGTGTTGCCCAAGCCGACAATGGTAATCAGATTTGTCTGACCTAAGCCTCTCTTGATGGAGGAGTCGAATCTGAAGGCAAGAGCCTTCATGCCGCTGGTACCATTGAAAAGATTGAGCATATAGTAACCATCCTGACCAACAGCCAGATTGTACCACTGGTAATCTCGACCAACCATGCGAAAGGCAACTCCACCATACTTGCCTTCAAAGATGGTCATCTGTATCTGGAAGGCAAAGTTGGTAAAGCTCATGCCAGCGCTACAGAGCGTGCGGGTATATTGATGAGCGGTGAAAATATGATAGGTGCCATTTTGAAAAACGCAATTGGCCTGCGGCGGGGCTTCCCGGTACCACTCGCTTGTACCCTCGTCACTTAGCGGGTCGTTAATGACAGGTTTTCCACGTGTGGCATAGGTGTAGACATACTGAGGTGAAGTGGCGTTTACCTGCGCGGTCAGAACGGTTTGAGCAACAGCGGTTGCCTGGGCGCTTAGCCCGGCAGGATGGGCGGCTATCGCATAATACATAAGCCCACCAGCGGTGATGATGAGCAGGATCAGGAAGGTAGAGATGGCTATGACCCAGGTAGTAGACCCGCCGTGCGGCTGTGGTCTTTTCTGGAGAGCCACTGATGATGGTACTGGCTGTGCCCGTGTTTCTGGACGTGAAACTTCCGTGGCGAGGGCAAGCGCTACGGGTTGCGCCTGTATGGACGCATCTGCTCTTACCAGTGGAGAGACTGACTCTCCAATGGGGCCGAATTCCACATAAGGAATATTCTCGTACCCGCTATTCTCGCTGCCCTCTTTGTCCAGTAAAGAAGGCGCGATGCCGCCAGTGAGAATGGGTGTGTCACAGACGGGGCAGGAGCGGAATGCTGGGCGCAAGGATGTGCCGCATCTACTACAGAACATGGCTGAAATCTCCTTACATCACCCATATCTGGGCGTCGTTGAATGCGACTTCGCTGGTACCTCTTGAAAAGGACGTTTGGCCACCTATTAAGCCGAACTCGCCGTTGTTATACGTGCTGTCGGCGACACTGATTACAAGTTGCCGGTTGACGTAGAGGTCCAGTATTTTGCCACGCGCCATCACTGATATCAAATTCGTTTGACCCAGACCCCTTGCCATCGATGCAGCGAAACCAGTAGCTAGAAGAATGCGTTGATCCCTGTCATGATAAATGAACAGAGCATAGTTTCCCTCTTGATCGACAAGGAATACATAGCCAAGTATGTAAGATGCGGGGTTTCCACGAAAATAGAGACCGCCAGTGCCACCGCGAAGAATTGTCATTTGTACCTGATACACGAAGTTACGGTCGTTTCCTAGCTGTGAATAGCAGGTCATCGAGAAAAGTGTTCTTTCGACTTTTATATGAAAGCTGTTGCCAGAGAAAAAACAGAGACCAGAGCCAGAAGGTGCCTGGCCATTATACCAGCTGCTCGTAGCAGAGGTATTTAATGAGTCAAGAATATCCGGCGCTCTTCTGGTAATAGAGGAGTAGAGTTCCTCTGGTGAGAGAGCGTTCGTTGTCGCGGTTGCCGCGAGCGCCGTTTGCGTTTGTATCTTGAGAACATTGCGCACGACAGCAGTGGCGTGCGCGTTCAATTCGGTGGGGTAAGAGACGGTGGTATAGTAGGTGAGGGCGCTGCCGACGATGACCGCGAAGGCCAGGGCAACGACTATTGCGGCAATAAATGGTGAGCGAGGGCGAGAGGCTGGCTTTTCAGGCGAGGTTGCGGCCTGTGCCATCATTTCGGGAACTGGCACGTCAGGAAGCGTGTCGCCGCGCTTGAATGAATTGTGTGATGCCTCTGCATACTCCGTGAAGGAGATATGCTCGCCATAAGGTAATGGATCATCATAGGAATCAGGCGGTGTTGTTTGCATAGATGTCTTCCCCCCAGAAGTTGTGTTTATTATCTGTAATCGGACGGATATGTTAGAGTCGCCAGACCTTTGCGTTGCTGAAGGCTACGTCGGCTGGGTGTGTCTGGTCGCCGCCGAACAGGCCGACCTCTCCCGCGCTCAGTGTGCTGTCCTGGACGGTGGCGATGTAGTGTTGATTGACGTAGAGGTAGAAGGTGTGGTTGCGCGCTATCAGTGTGACAGTATTGATCTGGTTGTGTCCGGCCTTGATGGCGAGTGAGTTGCCGCTTTGCAGTGAACGCGAGTCGTCGCCGTTACGGTTTTTCCAGAGGGAGAAGTCGTAGCTGCCATCGGAGTAGAGGGTGAAGTAGTAGGCGCTGCCCGCGGAGTCGTTGGCGCGAATGCCGAGGCCAGCGAAATCACCGGCGATCATATCGACGCGCACCTGGAAGGCGCAATTGCCGAAGTTACTGCCGGGTGCGGGACAGAAGAGGAAAAAGCCTTTCGTTGGCTCTGTGATGTGGTAGGCACCTGCGGAGAAGTTGCAGCCGCCGCCGCTGACGCCCGTCTGCGGAACCCAGTTGTTGGCGAAACTCAGGGAGTCGTTGATGGCGGGCGTACCGCTGGTGGCCTGGGTGTAGATATTGGCCTGCGCGGTCGCGGTCGCCACTGCCTGCGCGGTTGCCTGCGCATTGGCGGTGGCTGTTGCATTGGCTATCGCGATAGCCGTGCCGGTCGCTTGCGCGTTCGCGGTGGCTGCCGCACGCGCCTGCTGCGCATCGATGACCTGTACCGTCGCGGTCGCTTCAGCGTGCAGTTGAGCGGGATGATAGACCGCCGAATAGTAGATGAGGCCAAAGCCGCTGAACATCACCAGCAGGGCCAGCACCACCAGGAGAGCGGTCAGCCCTTTCGAGAGGCCGCGACCGCCTCGCCTTCCGGCTGGCGATGGTTGCATGGGTGACATGGGTTGCACGGGTAGTGGCGGCGGTGTTGGTGCCGGAGACATGGAGTAGTATGCTGGCTGCCCAGGCTGCTGAGATTGTTGCCATGATGGGGGCTGCGCGGGCTGCACAGGTGACACGGGTTGCTGAGGTGGTTGTTGCGGACGCGAGACGCTTTCCTGGAATGGGCCAAAATCGTAGGGTGGCGTGCCGGCCTGTGTTGGGGCATCGTGAAATGTCGGCGATGGATTCTGGTACGATATCGGTGTCCCACAGAAAGGGCAGTTGGTGACGCCCGGTGGCAGTTGTCTCCCGCATGAAGTGCAGTGCATTGGTCTCTCTCCTGCTAAAATGCTCAAGTAAAATAGTTATAATCAATCCATCGCTAATAGGCAAGTATATACGAAAAAAGTCCTGTTTACGGGCGGAAAACGCGGGCGGGCTATGACAAAACTCAGAGTTGCCACACTTGCGCCTGGCTATAGATAACCGTCGTAGCGGCGCTGGTGGCGTTCGCGATCAAGCCAATCTGACCGGAGTTCAGCGGGTGGACGCCGTTTCCGACAACGTAGCTGTTGACATAGGCTTTATCGATGTACAGGTAAATGCTGTTTCCCCGCGCTACGACCGCCAGCGTGTTGGTTTGATTGGTGCCGGTATTGAAGGTCTCGCCTGAGCCAGAGACGAGTGTCTGTGCATTACTTCCTTTGTTGTCGACGTACAGGTAGAGTTCATAGCTGCCATCGGAACTGACGTTAAAGAGATAATATTTGGAATTGGCGCTATCGGCGCGGAAGAGCATCCCACCGGCATCGCCTTGCGTGATTTTCATCTGCACCTGAAAGGCGAAATTGCTGTAGTTGGTAGCTGCCGCCACACAGGGATTGAAAAATCCCTTGTCAGGTTCTTTCACCACGTAGCCGCTGCTGGTAAAGACGCAATTACTCGATTCGTTCCAACGACTGCCACCGTTGCCGGTCATATTCTCATTCAGCACCAGGGTGCCGCTGGTGGCCTGAGTGTAGATACTGGTATAGACGTTTGCGGTCGCCGTGAGTTCATTATTGAGCGCAGCCGCTTCGGTGGCCGTCTGGTTGGCTGAGATAGCGTTGTCGGTTGCGCTGGCATTCGCTCGTGCCTGAGCCGTCGCGGTTGCCTGGGCGTGTAGCTGGCCCGGTTGATAGACGGTTGTATAGAAAAGGAGGCCGCTGCCACCGATCACGAGCAGGGCGATGACGAGCAACAAGGCTGCCATACCTGTAGAGAGGCGGCGCGGTCTCCCTCCCTGGCGTTCCCGCGACTGTTGCACGACGGGCTGCCCTGATGTTCCCTGCGTCTGTGCCTGTGTTTGCGGCTGCATGTACTGCGGCTGTGCCAGATAATCCGGTATGGGTGTAGGAGTGGACGCGGGAATAGGCGTCGGGTTGGACGCAGGTAGAGGTGTGGGAGTGTGTGCGGATCGCTCAGGAGAAGGGGGCGTTACGAACGTCGATGCCTGGGAACTGTAGTTGCTATAGGGATCGAGGACTCTGCCTGAATCCTGCGCGGGAAAGGCTGTTTCCGGTATTGGGAACGTGGGATGAGATGGCGATGAAATAGGCCGTGGAGGAGGTGGTGGGATAAACTGCGTGGGAGCATCTGATTCAGGTTGTGGAGAGAGGGTGGAACCAGCCTGCTCCATTGAAGCAACGGCAATTGTCAGGATGAGCGAGCCGGGCTGGCCTCCTGGTTCGTCAATCTGTCCATGACCTTCCAGGCGCAACATCTGACCATCGCGCAGCCCCGGTGGGAGAGAAAGGGTAAGCTGCCGCCCACCGGGCAGATTGAGCGTGCGCGTGGTGCCGTTCTGGGCCTCCTCCTGACTCAGCGCCAGTGTCGCCCGGATATCCCCTGGGTGCTGTCCATTCAATGCCATCATGCTCACCTGCTGAAAGAATGTGCAGATAAAGTATAACACGGAAAGGACAGCAATAGGAAGATGTGTTACGCCATTGAACGGGTTAAATCATGCCGAGTTCCCATTTGGCGTCTTCGGTCATGCGGTCTGGTGACCAGGGCGGGTCGAACGTGAGGTCGACCTTGCAGGATTTGACGTTCTCGACCTGACCGACGCGCATCTCGACCTCCTCGATCACCTCTCCGGCCATGGGACAGCCCAACGCGGTCAGCGTCATCATGACATGCACGTTTCCACTTTCATCGTTGGTTTCCAATTCATAGACCAGGCCCAGATCAACGATATTGACGGGTATTTCCGGGTCGTAGCATTCCCGCAATGCGTCCATGACTTCCGCTTTGTTAATTTCTGCCATCGCTATAGGTTCCTTTATCTCCAATACTGCTGCTTGTCTCGCTAATCCAAGTAAGTTACTAGGAATTCTCTTGCCTGTAATATAGCCTATCTGCGGCCAGTTGTCAAAAGGGGTTGAAACCAGTTCTTCAAACTGTTGACGAGTCTCCCCTTTCAGAGACTTCTCTCCCTTTCCGCTTTTTGAGGATTATGGTAGAATAGGTCGATGGTTGAAACCACAACCACGTTTCATCCATCCAGTACGGTGAGTTCCACCGGAATTGACGCCTGACTGAGATCAGAGCGCTGGCTCACAGAGCCGTCTGTGAGTGAAACTCTGATCGGTGATGCAGGAACCGAACACTGGATATGGCGTGTCCATATTTGGGCAAGTTTCGGAGAACGGGAAATTGGGTCATATATTGTTGGGGGGCAAACATGAGTCATCCCAGATTTTTGAAAGGATGAGTTAGGAAAAAGATCCCCTCCGATGGTATGCTTGAGAAGGAAATGAACCACTCAA
>DASTKE010000128.1:0-2278 GCA_035716105.1 Ktedonobacteraceae bacterium
GGGCGAGGACAGCGGCACCAGCCCGACAGGATATTCCGCCATAGGAATCGATGCCGAATCAACCAGTATCTTATAAATATCGCCGGGAATAAACAGCACGCGCTCTTGACCTTTAAATCTGTCGAAGGCCAGGGCGTAGTCTGCCAGCAGGTGCAGAGTAGCCGAAAGCTGTCCCTCGTCGCCGATCCGCTTTCGTACCTCCTGCATCGTGGCCCTGCCGCCGACTTTACGCAGCCAGCGCAGCAGTTCCAGAATCGCCGGTTCGAGTTGCAACCGCCCCAGGGTGTACGCCAGGCGATCAGGCTGGAGCAGCAGCAGCGCCAGTCCTCTGGCTGTAGACTGCGCACCGCCATAGGGCATCCACCCGTAGTGATTGCTGATGGCGTTGAGGTTGCTCTGAGGTAATTCCACCAGCACCTGCTCAAGCGTCATGCGCTCCGGGGGCAGTTCTTCGTGAACGGGGAAGACTTCCCGGCTCACGCGGTGAAAGGTATCGCTGATTTCCTGCGGCACATAGAGAATGGTGACATCGCGTATGGGATTCTTTTTACTCTTGCTGCCGTAAGTGCCATAGCTATAGTAGCTTGCACGGCCATCAAGCAACTGGTCGCCCTGCAATTTGGCGGCTTCTTCCTCCAGGAAGAAACGCTCTTTGAGCGATGCCAGCGCGGCCTCAAAACGCTCGCCTGGCAGCACCTTCTGCACCTTTTTCGCCAGCGCCTCGCGTTCCGCCCAGTTGAGTCGGGCCGGGCCGAGGATGTTGAACAGCAGCACGCGCTCGTCCCCTGAGAGGCGCTCCCAGACAAAGCGGGCCGCGATGATATCATCGAAGCGCTGCAAAAAGCTGGTGCGGTGATGAATCCAGCCATCACGCGGGGTGCTCTCTATTGCCCACAGTTTCGCAAAACGCTCCAATTCCTCTTCATTCTGTTTCGCCAGCAACTGCTGCAACGATTTCATAGATTCTCATCTCCGAATAACTGTTTTACTTTCTGGTATCGTGTGTGGGCCTGCGGCCTGAGCCGATAAATCGGCAGTGGCCTCGATAAATCGCGGCCCTACATCCACCGTGTAACCCTACGTCGGCCATGCGGCCCTACGTTCATTGTGCGCCCCTATGTTTCATCGGGTTGGTATTGTTCGAGGTAGCGGATGACTTCGCGGGTCAACTGGCTGGGGGTCGAGGCACCCGCGGTGACGGCGACGCGCTGCTTGCCCTTCAGCCATTCGGGCTTCAACTGCGAGAGGTCTTCGATACGCACCGCCGGGACACCGGCCAGTTCCTCCGAAACCTGCACCAGCCGGTTGGTATTGTTGCTGCGCGGGTCGCCGACCACTATGGTTAAATCCGCCCCCTTCGCCTGCGCGACGACGGCCTCCTGGCGCGTCTGCGTGGCCTTGCAGATATCGACATGCACCTCGGCGTGTGGATAGCGCGTCTTGATGTACTGGATAACGCGCCGTGTATCCCACTGTGAGAGCGTCGTCTGTGTGGAAACGGCCAGTTTCTGCTCTTGCTCCGGCGTCAGGTGCAGCGCGTCGACATCTGCCTCGTTCTCGATCAGCGAGATATGTCCCGGCACCTCGCCCATCACGCCCTCCGGCTCAGGATGCCCCTTCTTGCCGATGTAGAGGATGTAGTAGCCCTGCTCCACCAGTCGCTTGACGAGATCATGCGTGACGGTCACATCGGGACAGGTGGCATCAATGCAGTAGAGGCCGCGCTGCTGCGCCCGCAGCTTGACGGCTGGCGAGACGCCATGCGCCGTAAAGATGACCGTCCCCTCCGTGACCTGCTCCAGAATAGCCTCCCGGTCCGCCCCATCCAGCGTGACGACACCGAGCGCGGTCAATTCTTCGATGGCGTGCCGGTTATGTACGATCTGCCCGATAATATAGATGGGACGCGGCACCGAGGCGTCTCTGGCCGTCTTGCGCGCTATCTGCAATGCGTCAACCACTCCATAACAATAGCCGCGAGGTGATATCTTGATAACTTCCATGAGTTGTTATTCCTTAGAAAACATCTTCTGAGATATGAAACTCCTGTAGGTGCCGATTTTGAACCTGGACCAAAGAAAGCGGCAACGAACCATTCGTAGGGGCGACCCTGGTGGTCGCCCGAAGCCAGGAGCGAAGCAACTGGCTTCCAACCCGTAGAAACATGAAGCAAGCCAGTTGCTGCGCTCCTGGCTTCGGGCGACCACCAGGGTCGCCCCTACGAATGGTTCGTTGCCGCTTTCTTTGGTCCAGGTTCAAAATCGGCACCTACAGGAGT
>DASTKE010000129.1:0-2418 GCA_035716105.1 Ktedonobacteraceae bacterium
ATGTCTTGTATACGTCTTGTGTGAGGGTACGTATAAATGCTGGTGTATATATAACAGGGCGTTTGCTCCTCCGACGCAAAACGTCATCAGAGTAGTTGACTGTGAACAGATAAGGAGAATGGAGTGGATCAATCAGTTGCAGGAACGTCTCCTCGTCGTGATACATATACTCGTAGCTGGTTCTGGTCGCTGGTGCATATCGATACCACAAAGCAGCGTTTCATCGCCAACCCTCGGATACGGATATTTCTCATTTCCTTCGCGATGCTCTTTTTCGAGTTGCTCTGCATACGCTGGATTCCGTCGTATGTGCGCTATCTGAGCTATTTCAACAACTTTCTGCTGTTGGCCGCGTTTCTTGGCATGGGGCTGGGCATCCTCGCGGCACGCCGCCAGCGCTTCTGGTTCCCGCCGTTTCCTCTGATGCTGCTCATCCTGACCATCATCGTCGCCGTGAATCGTTTCGACCTGCACATCGACTCAACCGAATTGCTCTATTATGGCGCGGCAGAAACGCAGAGTGCGCAAGCGGAAAACTTCTACGTATTGCCGCTCATCTTCGGGCTGGTCGCGGCCTGCTTCATACCGCTTGGCCGCGCATTTGGTCAATTGATCACCCAGGCCCGGCCACTTACCGCCTACACCTTCGACATCATCGGCAGCCTGGTAGGCATAGCGCTCTTCTCCATCATCGCCTACTTCGCCTTGCCGCCGATCTTCTGGTTCGGCTTCCTGGCGGTACCGGTGCTGCTGCTCTGCAACAAAAGAACCGTTCTCCCAACCGCCCTGCTGATGCTGATCAGCCTGGGCATTGCCTGGCAGTTGCAGCTTGGAGCCTTCTGGTCGCCATACTACAAAATCTTGCTCCAACCCGCCAAACCAAGTGGCTATGTCGTCGATGTGAACAACGTGGGACACCAGACGATGGTTCCCTGGCAATACAAAGAACCCTTCTACCGGCTCGTCTACCAGCTTTTTCCGGGCAAAACGTTCCATTCTGCGCTGATCCTGGGCGCTGGCAGCGGCTCCGATGTCTCAACCGCCCTCGCGCATGGCGTCCAGTCGATTACAGCGGTAGAAATCGATCCCACGATCCTCCAGCTTGGCGTTCGCTATAACCCGGATCATCCCTACAGCAATCCTCGCGTCAAGACGGTCGTTGACGATGGCCGCGCCTTCCTGCAAAACACGACCGGGCGCTACGACCTGATTATCTTCGCCTTGCCCGACTCGCTCACGCTCACCTCCAGCAACGCCAACCTGCGGCTGGAAAGCTTCTTGCTGACGCAGGACGCGCTGGCGGCGGCACGCTCCCACCTGACCCGCAACGGGCTGGTGGTGCTCTACAACTACTACCGCGAGCAGTGGCTGGTGGAGAAACTGGCCGACATGGCCGGACACGCCTTCAACCAGCAGCCGCTCGTCTCGACCTACGGCGGCTGGGGCCGCGCCGCTATCATCATGGTTGGGCCACGACTGGCGACATTGCCTCCCGGTACGTATGGCCCGTACCATGAAATTCCTGTCAAAGGCAACCAGAGATTGCGCGTCATCGGCGCAGGCTACTTCCCCTTGACATCAATCACGCCGGCAACGGATGATTGGCCGTTTCTCTACCTGCAAGACAGGAGCTTTCCGCTGCTCTATGTCGCCGGGCTGGCGATGGTGCTCCTCTTTGCCCTCGGCGGCACGCTGGCACTGGCACCCAGGCGCGTGCTGCGCCGCTTCGACTGGCACATGTTCTTCCTGGGCGTCGCCTTCATGCTGCTGGAGGTCAAAAGCCTGACCACCTTCTCGCTGCTCTTCGGCAGCACCTGGCTGGTCAATTCGCTGGTCTTCTTCGCCATCCTCAGCAGTGTGCTGCTGGCCGTGCTGGTGAATCACCGCTTCAAAATCCGGCGTATCCGGCTGTTTTACGTGCTGCTGTTCGGCATCCTCGCCCTCAACCTGTTGCTGCCACCGGAGGCGCTGCTGCTGAACAACCCGCTCCTGCGCTACCTGCTGGCAAGCGCACTGGCTTTCACGCCCGTCTTCCTGGCCAACATCATCTTCGCCAACTCGTTCCGCGACAGCGAGACCGCCGATATCGCCTTCGCCTCGAACTTGCTGGGCATCATGATTGGCGGTGGTCTGGAATACTTCAGTATGCTCACCGGCTACCGCTTGCTGCTCATCCCTGTCATCGTCTTCTACGCCTGCGCCCTGCTGCTCTGGCGTCGTCACAAAGCATCAGCCGGGGAACTGGCGACACCATCATGATTTTCTCCAGGCAGCCGGGAAAACTCTTGCTCCGGCTGCTTTTATCGCAAGCTGTTGATAATTTGAGCATCTCGTTCACAAAGATTCTCTTGCGTAAATCGTGTATGAGGGCAGCGGCAGGCTACGATGTCGAGGATATCCACTTCATGCTGGGTCAGG
>DASTKE010000130.1:0-2787 GCA_035716105.1 Ktedonobacteraceae bacterium
TGGCCTGTGACACGGTAGGCGTCGCGCCAGGAGTGACCGCTCTACACGCAAGGAACACATTGGCCAGATCGGCATGTTCAACCGCTGGCCAGAGGTCGCGCAACGATGAGCTAGTTGATCCTGGCTGCGCCAGGTCGATGACCAGCACACGCGCCCCATACAGCGCGCATAGACGCGCAA
Source organism: Ktedonobacteraceae bacterium (assembly GCA_035716105.1). Classification (GTDB taxonomy): domain Bacteria; phylum Chloroflexota; class Ktedonobacteria; order Ktedonobacterales; family Ktedonobacteraceae; genus CADDYT01. The sequence goes on from DASTKE010000130.1 coordinate 181, forward strand.
GCGTAGAAACGGTAGTGGATTTTCCCTGGCCTCCTTTGCGAATCCCGACGCCATAGACCGTGTGCATGGTGTTTGCTTCCTAGCCGCATCAAGCGCATTGCGCTGGTCTTCTCACAACTTGATCAGTATTGCAAAGGGTCTCCTATCCTGTCAAGCTGACTTTATGGAGTCGAGACGGTATTTGTCTGGATATAGCCGGGTGTCTTGGATGAAAAGTGAGGGTCACATACGGGAACCAATGGTCTATGCATCGTTGAGCGTATTAGCCATCTGTAGTACGATAGCCGCGGATTCCACAACAAAGCAACCGTAACAACGCCAATCAGGTGACCTCATATGGCGAAGACAAGCGACAGGGCCGTCCGAGTACTGGCGAATACCTTCTATGTACGGCTGCAAGGGGTAACGCGCCTCCTGTTGTACTTGCTGCTTGGCGGATTGCTCCTGGTTCTTGAGGCATTTGCGGTCATGTTTATCAATAGTTTTGCCGCGCGTTTCGACACCAGCGCCGCGCGCCTGCTAACGTATTCCGCGATTGCGCTGGGGGCGATGATCTACTTGCCGTTGTTCGCGCGTGTACGGGGGGTATTGGATCACGCTCTGTATCATGATACCTACGAACTGGGCGACGTGCTGCAACAGTACAGCCAGAAATTTGGCGCACTCAGCGACCAGGAAAGCATTACTGGATACCTCCTCGATAGCCTGGAGGCGACGATCAATCTCGCTGCCATCGCCTATGTTGCTCTACCAGAAGGTTTGGATGCCGGTGTGATGCAAGTACTGGAAGCAGGGGATATCTATGCGCGAGGGCAGTATGCGACCGAAGAAGGAAAGGCGTATATGCTCGCAGGTCTGGCGCGACTTCCTGGTAATTCCGAAATGCTGCTGCGGCAACGTAACGCCATGCGCAACCCCTGGCATGGCTGCGAGGCGTTGGTGTTGATCGAGTCGGTCTCAGGTGGAGCGATTGCGGGGTTGCTGGTCGTTGGACCCAAACGTAGAGGCGGATCACTTCAGCGCAAGGATCGGTCACTCCTGGTAACCGTCGCCCACCTTGTTGGGACGGCATACGCGAATGCGTTGTTGATTCAGGGCCTGCATGTTTCACTCGTGCAGGTGCAAACGGCTACCAACCAATTGATGGCTGCTCGCGCGGAACTGCAACTCTTGCTCCGCGAATTGGTGAGCGCCGAAGAACGTGAGCGATCCGCCCTCGCGCGTGACCTCCATGACGATGCCTTGCAGGAGGTGCTCTATGTGATTCGTCACGCACAATTCTGTTTCCGACTGGCAGGTGAGCTGGAGGCTTCATCATACGACGAGCATTTGCTGGCGGATGGCCAACATGTCGAGATGGAGTCGGAGCGGACGACGGAACCCGCGATAGAGCGCCTACGTGCGGAACTCGGGCAACTGGCGGATCGATCTCTGGTCCTGGAGAAGAAGCTTCGGGCGCTTTGTATGGGGCTATACCCAGAGGCATTGCGTGTGCTCGGATTACCGACAGCGCTCGATGAACTTGCCACTCATATAGCGCGCACAACGGGCATGGATACATCCGTCTATTATGATGACGATGCCGCGCACGCAGCTGAGAGTCTGCTGCCAGATCGTGCGGTTCATCTGTATCGGATTGCTCAGGAAGCCTGGACAAATGCGGGCAAGCACGCCCGTGCATCCGCTAGTGTCCTGTATTTATCGCTGCTGGCGCCGTTGCCGAACGGAGGTAACGACTCAGGCAGAGTAGCTGGTGGCTTGTGGCTCTGCCTGACGATCATCGACAACGGTGAGGGGATGCCACTGCCGCTCAATATGGGTACGCTCATACGCAGCGGCCATCTGGGGCTGGCGGGGATGCGAGAGCGCGCTGAGCAACTCGATGGGCGGTTCGAGATTCGTCGCGAGCCGCATGGTGGAACGCGTGTGACAATCATGTCGCCGCTGCATGCGGCTGTGGAGTCGTCTGGCTCCGAAAACGTCGACACTCGTCCGAGCAGCGAATCAACACAAGCAGCCAGCGTGGTAGACGAGGAGGAGTAAGTGCAGCGCACCAGGGACATGCAACCAGATACACAAGAGATGATTCGCATCATGCTTGTTGATGACCACGCCGTAATGCGCGCGGGAACCAGACGTTTTCTGGAGGACGAGCGGGACTTTCTCGTGGTCGGGGAGGCCTCAGATGGCGATGAGGCGCTCGCGCTCGCTGAGCAAGTTGAGGCTGATGTGGTGTTGCTCGATATCAATCTTCCGAGGGTCGATGGTGTTAAGACGGCTCGCCTGCTCAAGCAACGAAAACCGAACTGGAGAATCGTGATTCTCACCGGTTACAACAGCGAAGCAGCGCTTCACATGCTACACCGGATTGGCGTGGAGGGCTATCTGATGAAGACAAGTAGCGATGTCGAACTCGTGGCTGCCATTCGCAGCGTTATGGATGGCAACAAAGTGCTCAGCTCCGACGTGGCAAACGCGCTTGACCAAGCCAACGGGCAGGAACTCTCGACGCTCACTCCGAAGGAGTTCGATGTCCTTCGCGCGTTGGCGCGCGGGCTCAAGAACAAAGATATCGCCGATGAGTTGAGCGTTAGCGTCCACACGGTG
>DASTKE010000131.1:0-2937 GCA_035716105.1 Ktedonobacteraceae bacterium
CTCGTGCGCATCCTTGAGGTGCGCGGCATCGAGCAGACCGACTCTCCCTACGCGCATCTCCTCAACGTCGCGGGAACATTCCTGGGTTCGCCCGAATATGTCGCGCCCGAATGTGTAGAGGGCCAACTGCCCGATGCGCGCTCCGATATCTACGCGCTCGGTGTTCTGCTTTTTGAACTCTTGAGCGGGCGTCCCCCGTTCACCGGCTCGAATCCCATTGAGACCGCCATGCAGCATATCCATTTGCCTTTGCCCTCGCTGCGCGCCCTTTGTCCCACTATCTCACCCGACCTTGAGTCCGTCGTCTACCGGGCACTCGCTCGCGACCCTGCGCAGCGTTTCCAGCGCGTCCAGGAACTTGCAGCCGCCTTCGCCCATTCTGCCACTGGCGCTCCAGAAGATGTCAGGGTATCCGCCGGACGTATTCATGCAGTGAATGCACGACCTCTCGCTTCCCGCTCAAGCGGCAAGTGGCAATTCATCCCGCCAGTCGTAACTGGCCATCACGCCGCCGTTAACCAGGTCAATCCAGTCAAACCTGTCAACGCTGTTCCTGCACCCTTGCTGCACGACGCGGTGACATTGGCGGCTCCGCCAGTACAACCGGCACCATCAATGCCCTTGCCTGCATCTGCCCTTTTCCAGCGTGCTCCCGCCGCTCCTGCTGCACCCGTAATGCCTGTAGCACCGCTTGTGCTTCCCTCCCCTGCTGTCCCTGCTCCATCTCCATTGCTTTCTTCCGAAGACGTAGATACAATGGCCATCGACCCTTTCGAGTGGTGGTCGAAGACCTTTACCGGCCATTTACCAGCTCAGGGGTCGCAAGAGTTGCAGGGGGCGCGGAGGACAGATGCTCTTGCCGGTACCCTGGCACAGGCGGGAACATATGGCCCGTCCCGCCGCAACGCTCGCAAGCAAGGAATGAGCAGGCGGCAGGTCGTCGCCGCTATCGCAGGCGGGGGCGTGGCGCTAGGCGTGCTTGGCTTCGGTGGTCTGAGTCTGGCACACATGCTCAAGCCCTCCTCGCATTCCGCCGCGGTCAACACAGCGACCGGCACGGCATCCACACAGCATAACGCGCCTGCGACAGGTAAAACACCCACGCGGAACCACACACAGCCACAGGCAAAGCCGACGCCAAAACCAACCAGCAAGCCACAACCAACGCCGACTCATGCCAATCCGACACCTACGCCGAAGCCAACTCAGCCCACGCCCACACCGTCACGTACAGGCACTGTTATCGGTATGACCAATAATCCGGGCGTCAACTCGTCGAAGAGCTTTACAAATCCTGCTGATGGGCATGGAAGCCTGCTTATCCACCTGCCTAACGGCAATTTCGCCGCCTATGAATCGGCCTGCACGCATCAGGGCGTCACGGTCTACTACGATGGCAACTCCCACCAGATTGTCTGTCCGGCCCACGGCGCACGCTTCGACCCTGCCAACGGCGCGAAAGTTCTGCAAGGCCCGGCACCCACTCCGCTCGCCAGCGTCACCATCCACGTCAACGCCGACGGCACCATCACCGTCTGATTGATGATGGGATACCGGAAACATATCTGTTGTGCAGGGTCAATTTTGTCGGCAAAATTGACCCTGCACAACAGATATGTTTCCGGTATCCTGAACCTCTTGACGCTTTCCTTGTTCTGCCGCTACAATGGGGAGGCCAGGACAGGATCAGGCAGAAAACTTGTACAAGAAGGGTATCGTAAATGGATCAGACAATGGTGGGCTATATTGGCTTTGTCGTTGCAGCCCTCATCCTTATCTGGGCCGCGGTCGAATTGGCGAGGCGGTATAATCGTAAGAAGATCAGCGCGAAAGACCTTCACACCTGGGTCAAACTGGAGGCCGCTCCCCAGGAGAGTGTGGAAGTGGAAGAGCCTTCACTTACCAGTGAGGATGAAGACGAAGAGGAAACTCCTGAACAATCTCTGCGTGCGCGGGCGAAACAGAACGGACACTATTCTGAAAGCAAGAAACCGCTCTAGCCGTATGCCTCACGGGCGGTTTCCTCGTTTTATGCTGTCCCGTCCTGGTTTGTTCTGTCCTGACTCTTGCCGCCTATTCGTTCCGCTCTTCGAGGATGCGTGAGATCTCTGCCAGCACGTCGCCCACGTTCAGTTCACTGTCATTATCGGGCGCTTCCACGGTATCCAATGCGTCGAGTGTATCGGGCGCGTCAGACTCGTTGGCCGAGACGGGCTGAGTGGGCGTATCATCGTCGCCCTCCGGGGCATTCAGTTCTTCCAGAAACTCCTGCTCACAGGCTTTCAGAGCTTCTTCAATCGAGGCATTGCCATACACAATGCGCGGAATCAGGCTGTGGTACATGGCAACGGTCTGCATGATGGCACCGAACACAAGCTGGAACTGCTCATAGGTGATGCCGTCGTTGGCAAGCGGAATCCCCTCTTCCAGGCGGACTTCGCCATCTTCAAGATCGAGGCCAAATTTGCCCATCGCGATGCGGTAATTCACCGTCATCAGCGCTTCCAGGCATTCCAGCCGTTTCTGCGTCGAGAGCGTACCGATGTGCGGCGCGATCATCATCAACTTGCGCGCATCCCCACTTTGCTGGATGCCCACAATCATGCGCCACTGCCCATGATTGCCATGAAAAGCCAGCTCGATGATCTGCTGCTCTTCATCGACATATGCCAGGCGTAAGCCCATACGTTTCAAATACTCAAGCACCTGGGGCATACCAAAGTACTCGGCCATGCAGCGATCCCTCTCTAGCCTTTCTAACTACTCCATGAGCATTCGCCAGAATTCAGTAGCCAGCTCAACACACCCTATCTTCTCTACGCTAAGTATAGCATATTGGTTACGATGGTTTGTTCATGATCGTAGGCGGTGCATGTATGCCCGCACCGCCAATTGATCGGCCCGTACCCGTTTTGCCGATCAATCGGCGGTGGGCGC
>DASTKE010000132.1:0-6055 GCA_035716105.1 Ktedonobacteraceae bacterium
GAGGCGCTGGCAATCTCCGACCGTATAGCAGTCATGGCTCATGGCCACATCGAGCAGCTAGGGCCACCGGAGGAGATTTACAGCAGCCCGCAATCGCTCTTTGCCGCCACCTTCGTCGGCAACAGCAACCAGTTTCGCGGCGTGCTCACCTCAGCCGACGAGGGTCTGTGCCAGGCCGGGCCATACACCCTGCACGTCTCACCCACGAGCGGCCTGCGCAATGGCGACCAGGTAATGGTCGTTGTCCGCCCGGAGGAGATGACCATTTCCGGCAAGGGCGAGCCAGCAGCTCATGGCGTTGACAGCAACGGCACAGAGGCCAGTGCTGCCCATGTCACTGCCGTCAACCAGATCAGCGGCAGCATCGACCTGCGCACCTTCCTGGGGCCATTCACACGCTTCCACGTGCGCACCAACGACGACACCGCCCTGATCGCCGACGTACCCAGCCAGCAGGCACGTGGCTACTTCGTCGCGCAGCACGTCACGCTCTCCTTCCCCGCCGAAGCCTGCCAACTGCTCCCCCTCGCCGCCGGAGAAGCCGAACTGAAACGCATCGCCGAAGCTGAGGCTGAGGCGGTTTAAAGCAAAATTCAATGGAGGCTGTGCAGAAGCTGTAGGGACGACCCTACAGCTTCTGCACAGCCTCCATCGCTTTTATTGCCCATGCGCTCAGCCCAAAAGAGAGGCAGCGAAAGTCACGACAGAACATGTCCAATAACAATTCGTCATAGAGAGCATCAAAGATGGCCTGTTTCATTCCAGCTTTAACGAGATAGGGTCTGAGCAGCGCAAAGAGAACCTGGATAATCCATATCCTGGTGGGCAAAAGCCACTTCCGTCACCCAGTCGCCGGGTCCGCATCCAAGGTCAAGCACGCGCTCCACAGTGGAAAGATCAAGCTGCTCAGGAAAGAGACCACCCATAGCCCGTGTGAACATCTGGCTCTGGTTTATCAAGCGTGCGATCTCCGCCCCATTCTCCACATCGATAATATAGGCATTGGCAGAAATATCGGTCGTCATCGTCATCCCCCTACAGCTTCTCCAGCGTCTCGGCCAGCATACGGATCGCCTCCTGCGGTCCAACCAGAGCCTTCAGTTCCTCGTGGCACTGGCTCATGTTCTCCATGCGCGCCGTAATAAACTCGTGCTGCGAGACACACGCATAACCCGTCAACCCCCGCTGCGCCGCCTGATACTCCAACTCAATCCGTTCCCGTAACCGCGCAATCTCGCTCTTGTGCTCTTGCATAGTACTTCCGCTCCTTCCATGTCTCAAAAAAAGATTCGACTTCATCTAACGTGTTTCACCTTTTCCACCGCTTGCACACGTTCCATCAGAAAAGAGCGTACCACAGCCCGCACACATCGCCACTCATATTCTCACTCACAGGCGGAATCGAAAACACGAGCAAAATTCCGTGTCCCACCATCACTATACACAGCAACAGAGCTATGCTAGAATAAGAGCGGAAGATCGTGCAGAAAAGGAACGTACAGTCAGCCAGCAAGGCAGGATACTTCGAGGTGTTGGAACATGATCGAGAGCGAAAGACCATCTGTCCAGATACGCATCTGGCTGTTGGGGCCATTTCTGTTAGAGCGCCGCACCGGGGCAGGAATGTGGGAACCTATCGCAAAAAAGGTCTGGAACAAACGCGGCTATGCCTATCCCCTGCTCCAACGGCTCCTGTGTACCTACAGCAGGAGGGCCGAGCGCATCACGCTCATTGACGACTTCTGGCCCAATCCCGACAAGCCCGAACTCCTTGATCGCTACATCAACGATGCCGCCTACTACCTGCGCAAAGTGCTCGCCATTCCAGACGCGGTCAAAACGTTTGGCAATGCCAGCGGCTACCAACTGGCTGATCAATCCATGATCTGGATTGATGTTGATGCCTGTGGCGAGCTGCTCAAAGAGGCTGAGCGATTGGGATGTACCTCCTCGGCGGCGTTACTCTTATTGGAGCAGGCCAGTCGCTATTTGCAACGCGGTGCCTTTCTCGAACAACAGATGGGCCAATGGGCCTATGCCCGGCGCGGCAGCGTGGAGCGCATGAATTACCGTTGTCACCTCTGGCTCGCCGAAGCCTACGAACAGCACGACCTTCCAGGGCAGGCCGAAACCCTCTACAACCGCTTGCTAGAGGACGACCCGACAGACGAGGATATACTCCGGCATTTGATGCGCCTCTACCACCAACAAGGTATGAAACAGCTTGCTCGCAAATGCTACGAGGATACGCGGCAGCGCCTCCACCACCTGAAACAATCCTTCTCCCCCGACCTGCAAGCCTTCGCCCAACACTTGCTGAGCGAACCATCCACAGTTGTGTTACAAGCGTTTTCTTATACGCCCACCTTCTCTACCTATCAACCACAGACTGGTTCTCTCTCGCTTTCTTCCCAAGCACAAGATATAATGGGAGAAGAGCAAGAGGAGCAAGATATGGACAGACTACGCCGCCAAATAAGTCAGCAAGTATTTAACCTCGTCGGCGCAACATTTATCGGACCACAAGCCATGCCACTTATGATAGACAACATAGCAGAACGGCTCTCTCAAACGCTCAATAAGCCGTCCACTATAGATAGTAAAACCCTTTTCTATTTAGAAAGACGAGTGGGAAATTATTGGCGAGACCGAAACGATATGGTATTACCAGCTCAAGACTTATTACCTTACATTATGGAAGATCTTCAAAAATTTATAACTCTTCTCGACAGATCAATGCTTCCAAACGCACGCACACATCTTTGCTCAATAACCGGTACAGCAGCGATGCTAGTAGGAGAGCTTTACTTTGATATGGGCAACTACATAAGAGCACAAAATTTCCAAGATATAGCTATTACAGCAGCACACGAAGCGAACAACGCAGTATTAGAAGCCGTAGCTTGGGCAAGGAAAAGCTTTGCTTGCACATATAACGGTAATAGAAGTGAAGCTCTTACTTGTTTACAAATTGCTCGTCACTTAGCTCAAAATGCAAATAGTACTGTTCGTGCCTGGTTAGCAGCAGTAGAAGCTGAAATACAAGCTAATCTTGGAGACAGAAAAGCTTGTTCTGAGGCTCTTAGAGAAGCTAGTCTTGTTGAAGATCAAAAATTCCTTGCAGAAGATTGTTACTGGATACATTTCGATAGTTCCCTGGCTGCTGGCTATCAAGGAATCAGCTTTCTAAAGTTGTCTAGCTTGGGTCAAAGAGATCTCCTACTTAACGCTCAGACAGCGCTATATGAAGCACTGAATTTACTTCATCCTTCGATGAAAAGAAGACAACCGACGATTCTCATAGACCTTGCTGGTACTTATGTGCAACAAAGAAATATCGAACAAGCGTGTACACACGCTCTCCAAGCTATGCATTTAGCAACTCAAATCAAATCACAAGTGACAATACAGCGTTTTCTCAGCTTAAGAAACGATTTAAAATCTTGGGAAGAAACACAGTGTATCAAAGATCTCGATCAATCCATTGGATCACTCCTTTTAAATTCAGAAAGGCATTAATGGGTTATCATGAACGAAACAGGTTCAACCTCCAGAGGAGTACTCTACGTTATTGCCTGTGCGAGTCGCCCAGCTTTCAGGGTAACGGACTTTGTCCGGCAAGCGCAGGCTGATGGATGGGAGGTATGCGCCATTGTGACACCCCAGGCAACAAAGTTTGTTGACATTCCTCTGCTTGAGACGGTGACAGGGTATCCAGTACGCAGCGAGTATAAACACCCCGAAGAGCCTGATGTTTTACCGCGAGCCGATGCGATTGTCGTTTTTCCCGCGACTTTCAACACTCTGAATAAATGGGTTCTCGGCATTAGCGATACTCTTGCGCTTGGTCTCCTGTGTGAATATACAGGTCTCAAAATGCCCATTGTGGCGATTCCTTGTGTCCTTACTGATTCTGGTCTGGATAGTCATCCTGCTTTTCCCAGAAGCATTATGCAGCTTAGAGAGTATGGAGTCCATATTATCTACGAGCCGGAGAAATATCCACCAAAAAACGAAGTACCCTGGGAGGTCATTCTTGCAGAGTTGCAGCGCATCATCGAGCAGCGTAAAGGAGGAAACATCCCCACATGACAGAGTTTCTACTAGTGCAGACGGCTATCGATAGTGAAGAGGCGGCGCAGCGGCTGGCCGATAGCATTGTGGAACAACGGCTGGCCGCTTGCGGCTGGGTATCGGGGCCGATTCGCAGTACCTACTGGTGGCAGGGTGTGAAGGAAGAGGCTCGCGAGTGGGCGTGCAGCTTCAAGACGCGCCAGGAACTCTATGGGGCGCTGGAACAGGCCATCAAAGCGCTCCACACCTATGAGGTACCTGAAATCATCGCCACTCCCATCACTGGTGGCAATCCGGCCTATCTTGAGTGGATTGCCAGCGAAACGCTTCATCCTTAACCGTTCTTAACATGCCTGTGCGAATAACTGTACTGACTTGATATCTTTCGCATTGGGCATGTAGAGGCACGCTCAATACAACAGGACAATCACAACCATTTCAGACTATTGGGATCGTTTAGCGACAAAAAGCAGGCGAGCAAACATCACGTGATGTTTGCTCGCCTGCTTTTTGTCGCTAAACGACCTTAAACCTACCCCTTCAGCAGCCTCCGCAACACAGCCAGCAGGATGCCGCCGTTTTCGTAGTAGGTGACATCGATGGGGCTGTCGAGGCGGGCGATAGTGGTGAAGGTGAAGGTCGAGCCGTCCTCGCGAGTTCCCTGCACCGTCACTTCCTGGTGCGGCTTGAGGCCCTGTTCGATGCCGACGATGTTGTAGGTCTCGCGGCCCGTCAGGTTCAGCGATTCTTTGCTTTCGCCCGGCTTGAATTGCAGGGGCAGGATGCCCATGCCCACCAGGTTGCTGCGATGAATGCGCTCGAAGCTTTCGGCGATGACTGCCCGCACACCGAGCAGCAGGGGGCCTTTGGCCGCCCAGTCACGCGAACTGCCGGAACCGTACTCCTTGCCCGCGATAATGAGCAGTGGCACCCCCTCCTGCTGGTAGCGCATAGAGGCGTCGTAGATGGTCGTCTGCTCGCCATCGGGCAAGTGAACGGTGTAGTAGCCCTCTTTGTCGCCCGCCAGGTGATTGCGCAGGCGAATGTTGCCGAAGGTGCCGCGTACCATCACCTCGTGGTTGCCGCGCCGCGCACCATAAGTGTTGAAGTCGCGTCGCTGCACACCGTGCTCAACCAGGTATTTCCCGGCGGGACTGGTAGCGGCGAAGTTGCCAGCCGGGGAGATGTGATCGGTGGTGATCGAGTCGTCCAGCACAGCCAGGACACGAGCATCGCGGATGTCCTTGACCGGCTCCGGCTCCAGTGGCATATTCTGGAAGAAGGGCGGCTCCTGGATATAGGTCGAGTCGGGATTCCAATCGTAGAGCCTGCCGCTGGAATTAGGCAGGGAGCGCCATTGCTCGTCGCCCTCGAAGACGGAAGCATAGTTGCGCTCGAAGATTTCGGGCGAGACCGCCGAGGACACCACGTCGCGCACCTCTTCCTGTGAAGGCCAGATGTCGCGCAGGTAGACCTCTTCACCATTGACATCCGTCCCTATGGGATCCGAGGTCAGATCTATATCGACGGTGCCGGCCAGGGCGTAGGCGACGACCAGGGGCGGCGAGGCCAGGAAACTGGCGCGCACCTGTGGATGGATACGCCCCTCGAAGTTGCGGTTGCCACTGAGCACCGCCGCAACGACCAGATCGTTCTCCTGCACCGCGTCGGCCACCGGCTGTGGTAGCGGGCCGCTGTTGCCAATGCAATTGTGGACTGCTACCGTACCTGCTACAAAGGCATGGAGATCATTCACCGCCAGATCGTACACCGCTCGCCTGCCAGCCGAACGTCGTTCCACCACCTGGAGCGCGAGTGTCGGCAGGGTGAGCGCTTCCTGCTCGATACAGTAGCGTTTTGACGTTTCTGTATCCGCACGCGAGCGCAACGGCGCAAACCACTCGCGCACACCGATCTGGCTGAACAGTTCGACCGGTGATGGAAAATCACAGGAATCTCTGTGCAGCGGCTGGAACTTGCG
>DASTKE010000133.1:0-3427 GCA_035716105.1 Ktedonobacteraceae bacterium
CATGTATGTCGAGGCGCAGGAAGACCTGGTTGCCGCCGGTGGCCTGCTGATTACCGACCAGGAACTCGCCGCCATTCGCTGTCCCACCCTCATCATGCACGGCCTGGGCGACCGCATTGTATCGGCAGATTATGCGCGCTACATTTCCGCGCACATTCCCGGCTCACAGCTCCTGCTCTTCGATGCCGGTCACGCCGCTCACCTGCGCTGCGAACAGGAATATATCAGAGCGGTAATGGAGTTTTTTGACAGAACTCCGTAGGCGCATTATTTCGTCAAACAGCATAATCGCGGCCCTACGCAAGTCAAAGTACTGGTTTGTAAATATATTTCCCTGCCAATCGTGCTATAAAATACTATACTATTTTCGTGTTTCGTAGTGAGGAGTATTCGTATTATGACAACTGGGAACGTTGCTATCGTCATTCCGGCTCTCAATGAGGAAGCCGCGTTGCGCCGCCTGCTGGTTGAAATCCCCGAAGAGATCGCACGATGGATCGTCGTGGTCGATAATGGCAGCACTGACCGCACCGCCGAAGTCGCTCGTGCCGCCGGCGCGCTTGTCGCCAGCGAGCCGACGCCGGGCTATGGCCGTGCCTGCCTGAAGGGATTTCAAACGGCCTGCAGTCTGGGCGCGGAAACCGTTATTTTTATGGATGGAGATGGCAGTGATGACCCCGCCGACCTCGCTATGATGCTAAGCCCAATTCAGGAGGGCCGGGCGGATATGGTGATTGGCTCGCGGGTGAGCAGCCGCTCGGAGCGCGGAGCCATCCCGCCGCAGGCTCGTTTCGGCAACTGGCTGGTCAGTCGCATGATCCGCATGTTGTACGGCGTGCGTCTTTCTGATATCGGCTCGTTTCGTGTGCTGCCCTGCTCTGCTCTGGCGGATTTAAAGATGTGTGAAATGACCTTCGGCTGGCCGGTCGAGATGCTGGTCAAAGCGGCGCAAGCGCATTATAGCATCATCGAACTGCCCATTCACTACCGACATCGCAGCGCCGGACGCTCGAAGGTGGCCGGGACCATCGCTGGCAGCGTCAAGGCTGCGTATTATATGTTGCGCACCACGCTGCGCTACTCCGGTGCAAGGAGGGTTCATGTCTGATACCGCGCTCGCGGTCGTGGCCCGCTACCCAGAGGCGGGAAAAACAAAAACACGCCTGGCACGCGCCATCGGCAATCAAGAGGCGGCAGACCTCTACCGCGCCTTCCTGACCGACCTGGCGCAACGCTTTGCCGGGCCGGAAATCGACCTGCACTGGGCCTTCACACCGGCGGAAGTGGATTACGCCTGTTTTGTCGCGACGCTCGCGCCCTCGCTCACACGGCACATGACATGCTTTCCGCAGCAGGGAGCCGATTTTAATACACGCCTGCACAACGTGTTCAGGTGGACAGCCAGCCACGATTATTCGTATACGATCCTCATTGGCTCGGACTCGCCGCACATCAGTCGCGATCTTGTAGCGCAGGCACGTTGCGCGCTCAACGCGGTTGATGTCGTGCTTGGTCCTGCCGATGACGGTGGTTACTACCTGATCGCCATGCGCGAACCGCACGATGTGTTTAGCGGTATTCCCATGAGTACAGATGTTGTCTTGCAGATGACGATGGAACTGGCACTACGCCAGGGGCTATCCGTTTGCCTGCTGGATACATTGTTCGATATCGATGAACTGCCCGACTTGCAGCGCTTAACGCAACTGCTTGCGGCAGATGCATCGCTTGCACCGGTAACAGCCGCCCACCTCGCCACGAAAAGGAGCTTCAATGACAACCACATCCATAGTTACGCTGCCGCGCTCGATCTACATCGAGCCGACCAGCCGTTGTAATGAGTTTTGCCAGCAATGTCCGCGCACCCTGCTCTCCCGCGAGGACGACCGCGATCTGACCTTCGACAATTTCTGTTACATCGTCGACCAGTTTCCGGTGCTGGATCGCGTTGTACTGCACGGTCTGGGAGAGCCACTGCTCAACAAAGAACTGCCGCGCATGATTCGCTATCTCAAAGAGCGCGGCACCTACGTGCTTTTCAACTCCAACGGCATCGCGCTGACGCTCAAAAAGGGCCAGGCGCTGATCGACGCTGGCCTGGACGAATATCGCCTCTCGATGGACGGCTCAACCCGCGAGACCTATGCCCATGTGCGCGGCGTCGATGCCTTCGATAAAATCTGGCGCAATGTGCGCGCCTTTATCACCCTGCAAAAGGAGCAGGACGCTCGCAAGCCTGCCGTTTCGCTCTGGTTCACAGCCATGCGTGAGAACCTGCCCGAACTGCCTGGGCTGATCGAACTGGCGGGTGAGAGCGGAGTTCCCGAAGTCTACCTGCAGCGCCTCGTCTACTTTGAGGAGGGGCTGGCCCACTCGAAACAGGCGCTGTTCCGCCGCTCTTCCGCCGAGGAACTGGCCATAGTGCGCCGCGCCGAGCAGATGTGCAAAGAACGCAGCATTCGCTTCAACGCCGCAGGCTCGGCCACGCCGGTTGAGAGCCTCGTTCGCGACTTCGGCAACCGTCCCTGGTCGGGTTGCCGCCGCCCGTACTCACTGACCTACATCACCTCAAGCGGCAACGTGCTCTCCTGCTGCTTCGCCCCCTTCGGGCATCGCAGCGCCAGAGAATACAAAGAGGAGCGCGTGCTCGGCAACGTCTTTCAGCAACCCATCGAGGCCATCTGGCATGGCGAGCGCTACGAAGACTTCCGCCGCGCCTTTGAAAGCGATCATCCCGCTCGCCACTGCTCCCAGTGCGGTCTCAACTGGAGTTATTAAGAATTGGATACAATCCATTCAATGATGTGTTACATCATTGAATGGATTGTATCCAATTCTTAATAACAGAAACCACCTCTTCGGGCTGCTCAAGGAAGCCCATGTGGCCGGATTGTTCGAGGATGTGGAGTTGTGCGTTGGGCAGCCCGTAGGCCATCGCCTGCGCCCCGGCCATCGGCGTCACCCAATCATAGCGGCCCTGCAAGACGAGCGCGGGAGCCTGCATCTCCGGCAGCAGGGGACGCATATCGTATTCCCTGCTCAGCGTCCCCATCATGTAGGTGGCGATATCCATGTTCAGGAGTGGATTGCTGTACATTTCGTCCAGCACTTCCTGTTTGAAGCCCTGGTGCCAGTAGAGTGGCATGATTTCTTTCTCGAAACGCTTCAGGTCTTCCTCCGACGCCTGCCCGGTCGACTCGCGATAGGCGATCTCGCGCAACTCTTTGCCGCGTTCGCCGCCCACCAGACTTTCCAGCGCTTCCAGATCGTAGCCACCCGTCCAGGCAGGTGAGGTATCGAAGAGCACCATGCCTGAGAGGAAATCCGGGTGGCGCTGCGCGATGCTGAGCGTGACGAAGCCGCCAAACGACTGCCCTAATACAATGGGTCGCTCGATGCCAAGTGTTTGAGCCAACCGCACAATATC
>DASTKE010000134.1:0-3840 GCA_035716105.1 Ktedonobacteraceae bacterium
TCAGAGAGAGCCGCCGAGGCTACTCTGGACGCGGCAGCGCCCTACCTGGATATCCAGGCCCATATCCTGCTCGGTGAAGTGCGCGTCGTGCAAGTTGATAATCCAGTTGTCATAGAAAAAATGAACAAGAAGCAAGGCAAGAAGAACAACAAGAAGGCGTCGCGCCTGAAGTACGAGGCAGACTACATCGAGTTGCCGCGACCTGAATGATATTACACATTACAACATAAAAAAGTATCCGTGAGTCAATTGGACAGGCATTTCATCTCTCTTTTGGCAATCCCCTCCAATGGGTGGTTCTCCGTCCTTGAAGGGGAAACGGGAAGTTGTAGGGGCGATGCCTTGAGGCCGTCCGGGAGGCTGTCCGGGGAGGCTCGCTGGGGGCGAGAGACGGGGAGACGGCCAGAGACGCACGCCCGCCGCATGGATTGATTGGCTCTCACGGGCGTCCGTCTCCGTCCCCCGGACGGCCTCCAGGCATCGCCCCTACCACTTCCCCTCCAGGATGCAACTTCCCTCTTTTAGGTAGAACCGCCGAAACTAGGGTCGATTCTGTCCTCCTTGTAGTATATACTTGAAGCAGAAGAACCGTTAAGCATATAGAAAGAGGAAGGAACGATGACTACCATGCAGATGAAACTCGAACTGGTTCTGATACCCGTCTCAGACGTTGACCGCGCAAAGGCTTTTTATACCGAGAAGATCGGCTTTCACGCTGACTTTGACCAGCAGGTGCGGGAAGACCTGCGCTTTGTCCAGTTGACCCCTCCCGGTTCGGCCTGCTCTATCGCCATTGGGGAAGGTATCACCACTAAGCAGCCCGGCTCAATCGAAGGGCTTATCATGGTGGTCCAAGATGCGCAAGCCGTCCGTGAAGAACTGCTCAAACGAGGTGCTGACGTCAGCGAGATCGACGTGCAGCCCTGGGGTACCTTTGTCAACTTCCGCGACCCCGATGGCAATAGCTGGTCCTTGCAGCAACTCCCCAATCGCGGCTAGCACCCACGCCCTTACGTAGCTCCGCTAGATAAAAAACAGCCCAGGAAGCGCGCTTCCTGGGCTGTTTTGGCTCCTCGGTCAAGATTCGAACTTGGAACCCCTAGCTTATAGACAGTCGTCCACTAAAATGTTGAGGCGTGTGAAGTTCAACTGATTTGTTCCCGCAGTTGAAGACCAGCAACCGGACCCTCGCTCGAAGAGCGGAAGCTTTTTTGCCAGCAGGGAGCCTGCTAACTTGTCCAGCGCCCGTCAGGCCCGTGCGAGTAGCGCAGGCTCAGGTTCGGGGAGGTGCGGAGCGGGCCATCTTCATCTCCGTATAGCCGCCAAAGAATTGCAACGCCGCAAGCACCAGGAACCACGCTGCCAACCCGTAGCATTTGCGCCGATCCTGGCCAGTTTCCGCCTGACGACCGAGAGAGAGTAAAACGAGGCCGAGGGCGAGAGTGAAGCCGCCGGCAGCAAAGCGTACGCTCGCAACGGCACCGAGGTGGCGGTACTCCCATGGCAACATCGTGCGTCTCATGAGGGACTGCAAGGGCGTGGTGCTGTCATCTGGTGCGTGCATCGGGATGCCTCCTGCCATCTACGGTGCCGATTGTCCGGCACATATCAAAGTGATATCATATTCATGGCGGATCGTCAAGAGCGGCACTCGCCGAAATTTGTTCCATGACAGTTGCATCTCAAGAGAGCAAGATGAGCCCGCCACACTGATCAAGGGGGATGTTTCGCAGCAGATCGCTCAGTTGAAGCAGCAACCTGGGAAGAACATTGGCGTACATGGAAGTATCACACTCGTTCGCTTCCTGCTCGAACAGGGGCTTCTCGATGAACTCGTGCTTATCGTTTCCCCCGTCCTGGTGGGGAGTGGAAGGCGTCTCCTCAAAGAAGGCAACAGCCTCAAGAGATTGAAACTCGTCAGTTCAAAACCGAGCAGAACGGGGGCTCTGATCCTCCACCTACCAACCTCTTCACCCCTAGAAGCGGAAGCCCAGGAAGCGCGTTTCCTGGGCTATGGCCCCTCGAACGAGATAATCCATCGGTTTATAGACAGTGAAGCACAAAAACACGCCTGTCCACACAAAAAACTACGAGTTATCAGTGTTGCAATGGACCAGACTCATGCCGTTGGGTACCGGGAACATCCAGAATTACGACCTGGTCAGGGAAGACGGCACAGACTTCCAGTCTGCCACCGAGCGCTTCAACGTAGCTGGCGAGAGATCGCAGGAAGATGTTCGGATTGCGTTCGAAATGTGATACATTTGACTGTGTGACGTTCATCCTATCAGCTATGCTTTCCTGAGTAACGCCACGAGCCTCACGAAGCTGGCTGATGGTTAGCTCTGCCTCAATAGCCTGCTCACGCTGCTCAATCCGAGCGCGGCGCTCAGGATCGTTCCGTATCTTCGCGCTGATTTCGCTCCAGGGTTTCTGTCCACTCATGGCAATTCTCCTTCCCTGCTAGCTCTACTAGATAAAACAAAGCCCAGGAAGCGCGCTTCCTGGGCTGTCTGGCTCCTCGACCAAGATTCGAACTTGGAACCCACCGGTTAACAGCCGGTTGCTCTACCGTTGAGCTATCGAGGAACGGCTTATATTGTTCGTTGAGAACGCTTGCAGTATACACGATGTCTTGCGGTTCGTCAAGTCCTTTTTTGGCAAAATTTTCTTGAGTTTACGAAAATTTAACTAGCTAGCAGGTTTCGACGGAGTAGGGAGTGCGCTGGGTCACGTCCGGATTTTTGGTGCTGGCGGCGACGAAGGTAAAGCTGTTCTTGCCGGAGGGGGAGAGATAGCCCTCTTTGGAAAGCACGTTCACGGCGTCGCCGACTGAGGTAACGTAGACAGGTGTGAAGGCCCAGTTGTCGGCTGTGGCGATGCTCCCATGATAAATACAATTCCCCCTTTTCGTAAGTAAAACATTTCCCCCAACAGTCATCATGACAGCATGATGACCGTGCGGCATCTCTCTTCCACATCAGCCGGGTGGCTGGCTGTGGAAGAGAGGCACCTGAAAAGCAGGGCCGCGCTTACTACGTGGCTGACTCGCCACGGGTGGGCGCTCCAGAAGCGTGTACCTTGCTTTCTGCTTAATACTACGCCGCCGATTTGAAATTGGATCAGGTCAATTTGGAGGATTGTGGAGTAAAACGAGAGAAAGGCAACGGGCTTCTGGCGCGTGCGCCAGAAGCCCATTGCCTTTCTCTCGTTATTTTTTACACATGCATCTGGTCGAGGAGGGTGAGCGTGACGAGGAGGAAGATGCTGAGGCTGATGACAGCTATCAGGGGGTCGAGCAGGGGGGCGCTGATCAGGCTGCCGCGCAGGTGCAGGCGCTGGAAGAGCTTGGGCAGCGCGAGGCCGCAGATGGTGGCGATGAAGAGGGTGAAGCCGAAGCCCAGGCCAATCGCCACGCCCAGGAGCAGCGAGTGGAAGAGCAGCCATGTCAGCAGCCCGACGACGATGGTTGCCAGCACGCCGCCGAGCGTCCCCAGGCGCAGCTCGCGGAAGATGCCGCTCCAGAAATCGCTGCCTCGCACGGCACGTAGTTGCCATCCGGCCACGCCCAGCGCCTGCGAACTGGCGCTGCCGCTGGTGAGCAGGAGCATGGGCAGCAGGCAGATGAGGCCGCTGAGCGCGAGCGGCGAATGCAGCCCCGCCATGAAGCCGCTGGCCGCCAGAGCCGCACCGCCCGTACTCAAGGCCGTGCCGAACAGCTTATCGAGGACGAGGGCCAGCAGAAAACCCGCCACGATGTTGACTCCCAGCCAACTCACGCGGCTGAGGGTGGCTTTCCAGGAGAAGTGCTCCTCTTCCTCGAACTCCTCGACGCTGGCA
>DASTKE010000135.1:0-2686 GCA_035716105.1 Ktedonobacteraceae bacterium
CAACAGCAACAAGGAAATCGCCAAATCCCTGAAGATCAGCGACCAGACCGTCAAAAACCACATCACCTCTATCCTGAAAAAGCTCTCGGTGAACGACCGTACAGCCGCCGTCGTCCATGCCCTGCGCCACGGCTGGATCAAAATCGGTGATAGTTAATATTGATTGAGAAGATGTAGGGGCGATGCCTTGTGCTCGCCCGCGTTCTGAACAATGGGCCGCGACGGGGGAGCACAAGGCATCGCCCCTACATCACCAGAGCTTAGACCCAGATGGCGAGCACCTCTTTGCCGCTGTTGGCGTCCAGGAACAGGTAGAGGTCCTGGGTAGATTGGGGAAAGGGTGTGGGGTCGACCGAGGCATCGGCGGCTTGCAAGGGAATCTTCTGGTACACGATCATCCAGACAGGCATGTCCGTCAAACTGGCATGGTTGTTGTATTTTCCCGTGGGATAATTCAGCAACACGTAGCTCGCGCTGGTTTTTTGCGCTTTTTTGGCCGCGTCCGGCTCCAACGTCGCGGCAATCAGCAATGCCTGTTGCTGCGAAAGCCCTGCCGTTTGCGAGGCATGTCCAAGCGTGATACCCTCTGCCGTGAGCGGTGGAATCTGCATCTGTGGCACCGAAGTGGGCAAGACCTTCCCCACAATCGGCAATGATGAAAGATTGGGTCTCAGCGCGGGGTGAAGCACCAGCCATACCGCCCAGAGCAGTCCTCCCGCGAGCAATATGCCTCCCACCAGCCCTGTAATCAAGCGCCCCTGCACCAGCGTTTCCCGCCTGCCTCGCCTCTTTGCCATAACCTTCCCGCTATTCCCTTCCGTTTGTATTGTTCTGTCTTATTTCCGTGTCCAAGTATACTGGATATTCTAATAGAAAGCAAACGAAGAATGGGCAAGGGACGCAGTTCTTTGGCATCGAGCGGGAAAAAGAAAGGCACCCGCAAGGGGCCACCCATCCCTTCCCACCACCCCTGCCTCTACCAATAACCGCACGATCTTTCCTTGCCTCTCACGGACAGAGCGGTAGAGGCAGGGGAAGAGCGGCAGCGGGTGGGTGGCCCCTTGCGGGTGCCTTCGTATCTCTCCTCTCCGCAAAGAGAACGCCTGCGTTGCCCATTCCCTGTTTGCTTTGTACAATTGCTGTTTCACCCTCCATTGACCATCCTCGCCTGACATACTATACTGTATGTAGCAAAAAGCGTTTTATACGGATTGATTGGGCGTTGAAGGATGTTTTTTGGATCGGGATGAGAGACCTGGCACCCGCGCCGGTTGTCGGGTTATTGTGTCGCCGCTGACCATTTCCCCTTTTGTTATGATTGCATTTCCACGTTTTGAGAACGAGAAAGGAAGCTGTATCCTGTGAAAGTGTATGGTCGCATGACGGTTTTTCCCATTATGCCAGCCCGCGTTAGCCGGCTCTACGAACTGGCCTATAATCTGTGGTGGAGCTGGCACCCGGAGGCTCGCGAACTCTATAGCAGCATCGACCCACAACTCTGGGAGGAGGTGGGACACAATCCTGTGCGCTTTCTGAGCGAAGTGCAGCCATCTTTGCTGGAACAGGCCGCGGAGAATACCGAATTTTTGCAGCGCTACGATAGCGTCTTACGCGCTTTTGATGACTATATGCACCCGCGTGCCAGGGGAACATGGTTCTCGCGCACATATCCGGAACTGGTTGATAAAACGATTGCCTACTTCTCGGCAGAATTTGGCCTCTCAGAGGCGCTGCCCATCTACTCCGGTGGCCTGGGCATTCTTTCGGGCGACCATTGCAAAGAGGCCAGCGACCTCGGCCTGCCCTTCGTCGGCGTTGGCTTCCTGTACCCGCAGGGCTACTTCCAGCAGCGCATCACCCGTGACGGTATACAGGAGGCCGTTTACGAGAAGCTGCACTTCTCCGAGGCACCGGCTATTCCGGCGCTGGGGCCGGATGGCAACGAGATCATGATTAGCGTTGACCTGCCCGGACGCCGCATCCATGCTAAGGTCTGGAAAGTGCAGGTAGGCCGCATCCCCCTCTACCTGATGGACACCGACGTTGCCCCCAACGCGCCAAATGACCGCGAACTCTCCGCTCGTCTCTACGGCGGCGACCGCGAGATACGTATCTCGCAGGAGATCGTGCTTGGCATCGGTGGCGTGCGTGCGCTGCGCGCCCTGGGCATCTCACCGGACGCCTGGCATATCAACGAGGGACACGCCGCCTTCCTCAACCTGGAACGCGCACGCGAACTGGTCGCCTCCGGCCTGAGCTTCCAGGAGGCTCGCGAGGCCATCGCCGCCAACTCGCTGTTCACAACGCACACGCCCGTTCCCGCTGGCAACGACACTTTTGGCTATGACCTGATCGATAAGTACTTCGGTTCCTATTGGAGCCAGCTTGGGCTGACCCGCGAGCAGTTCATGGAGGTCGCCCACGAGGAGCATGGCTGGGGGCCGGTCTATGGCATGACCGTGCTGGCCTTGAAGCTGACGGGGCAGCATAATGGTGTGAGCAAGCTGCACGGCGCGGTCTCGCGCAACATGTGGCAGTTCCTCTGGCCAGGCATCGATGTCGACGAGGTACCCATCGACTACATCACCAACGGCATCCACAGCCCATCCTGGATCGCGCCGGAGATGAACGCGCTGTTCAAACGCTACATCGACGAGAACTGGGAAGAGCATGTCGACGAGCCGGA
>DASTKE010000136.1:0-8263 GCA_035716105.1 Ktedonobacteraceae bacterium
TCTCTATAAGCGGCTGCCCAACAGCAAGCTCGATTTCCTGGATGCCGCCCATTACCCCTGGGAAGACGCCGCCGACCAGTATGCAGCGATCATCTCGGCCTGGGTGAAGGACGGCTACCAGAACACGGGTGCGTAAGCGGACTCCTGTCAGATGTCATTGAGGAGCCAGGCCCACGACCGACCAGATTCAGCTTGAATCGGACCTCTGATCTCTCCATCAAGAGCATTATACGCAACCAACAAAAGGATGTCCAAGCATCCTCTCGTTGATTGCGTATGCCTTCTCCTCATCCCAGCAGGCTGTACGGGTTTTGCAACAGTCGCTTCACTTCCTGGAGGAAGCGCGCTACGGTTGCACCGTAGATGATGCGGTGATCGGCAGACAGCGTGATCGTCATGAGATCGCGAATGACGGGCTGGTCATTGATGGGGACGAACTGCTTGCGCGTGGCGGCGACAGCCAGGATCGCAGCATGGGGCGGGTTAATCACGGCGATGAAGTTGGAGGCGTCCATCATACCCAGGTTGGAGACGGAGAACGTGCCGCCTTCCAGATCCGTCGCTGCCAACTTATTGGCGCGGGCCTTCTCGATCAATGCTCTGGCCTCGCGTGCGATACTCCGCACACCCTTGATGTTGGCGTCGCGGATCACCGGCACGACCAGCGCCCCCGGCACATCGACGGCGATACCGATGTTGATCTGTTGATGCCGGATGAACTGATCGCCCTGGATCGAGCTATTGACCTCCGGGAACTTTTCGAGGGCCAACGCGCTCGCCTTCACAACCAGGTCATTGACCGAGACTTTCACGCCGCCCTCGCCTGCGCTGGCATTGAAGGTCTGGCGCATTGCCAGCAGATCGGTCATATCCACCTCGCTGCTAACATAGAAGTGCGGTATCGTCTGCTTGGATTCGGTCAGCCGACGGGCAATGAGCGACTGCACACGCGAGAGCGGGACGGCCTGCGCGCCTGCTGGCAGCGGGGCTGGCTGAGTACTGGGAGCAGGCTGTGGCGGCGCGGGGGCCGTCGGAGCGCCGGGAACCGCAGCCGTTTCGGAGGACGCCCTCTGTTCCAGGTAATCCTCGACATCATCGCGCACAATGCGACCGCCGGGGCCAGTCCCTTGAACGCGGCTCAGATCAATGTCCTGCTCCTCGGCAATGCGCCGCGCCAGGGGAGAGACCTTGAGCATACGCCCATTGCCCTGCTCTTTCGTCCCGGCGGCAGTCGGCTGAACACTCGCTGTCGCAGGTTGAGGTTTGCTCTCAGCCTGTGCGGCAAGTTGTTTTTCCTGCCTGTTCTCAGACGGCGCGGCGGTTTGCGTTTCTTGCTTGCTCTCAGTTGCAGGGGCTGGCTGAGCCTTTGGCGGTGACTTCGCACCGTCACCACTGCCAATGATGGCGATGACCTGCCCTATCGGCGCGGACTCACCCGCCTGCACCAGGATCTGTTCGAGCACACCCGCGTCGTAGGACTCAAGGTCCATGTTGGCTTTGTCGGTCTCGATCTCGGCCAGGATATCGCCCTTCTGTACCTGGTCGCCGGGCTTTTTGAGCCACTGTGAAATCGTTCCCTCCTCCATCGTGTCACTGAGGCGTGGCATGGTGACTTCAGACATGGCTTCCCCTCCTGCGGCGTGGTGTCAGTTCGGTAATCGCTTCCATCAATTGCTTCGCTCCTGTGAGCGCAGCCAGTTCTAACGGCTTGGAATAGGGCAATGGCACCTCCAGGCTGCCCACCCGTTTGATGGGGGCATCCAGGTAGTCGAACGCCTCTTCTTGCAGCATGGCGGCAAGCTCCGCGCCGATGCCGAAGCTGCGCCAGTCCTCTTCAAAGATGATGGCGCGTCCCGTCTTTTGCACAGACGTGATCAGCGTCTCGCGGTCAAGTGGTCGGAGCGAACGCAGATCAACGACCTCGACACTGACTTTTTGCTCCTTTTCCAGGCGGCGCGCCACGTCCAGCGCAACCGCCGCCATACGCGAATAGCTGATAACCGTCATGTCGGCCCCCTCTTTCGTGACCTTCGCCTTGCCGATGGGTACGGTGTAATCGGCGGCTGGCTCCTCGCCCTTGACGTTGTAGAGCGCCAGGTTCTCCAGGAAAATGACCGGGTTGTTATCAAGCACGGAGGTGCGCAGCAGGCCCTTCGCGTCGGCTGGCGTCGAAGGGGCGACGACTTTGAGGCCGGGGACGTGCGCGAACCAGACCTCCAGGTTTTGCGAGTGCGTAGCGGAGAGCTGCTGTCCACCGCCGCCGGGCGTGCGAATGACGAGCGGAACGGGACACTGCCCCCCGAACATAGAATAGATTTTGGCGGCGTGGTTCACGATTTCATCCATTGCCAGGATGATGAAGTTGATGGTCATGATCTCTACGATGGGACGCAGGCCAAGCATAGCCGCGCCAGCCGCCATACCCACGAAGCCGTTTTCACTGATGGGCGTATCCACCACTCGCTTTGGCCCGAACTCTTTGAGCAAACCGGCAGTGATCTTGTACGACCCCTCGAAGGTACCAATCTCCTCGCCCAACAAGAAAACGTTCTCATCACGCTGCAGTTCTTCGCGTAAGGCGTCATTGAGCGCCTGGCGAAACGTGATCTCAGCCATGCTTATGCTCCCTCCTCGTCTGTGCTGTCGGGCGCGTAGATATAGTCCATCAAGCCCTCGACCGGGGGATTGGGGCTTTCGTCGGCGAATGTGACAGCATCGTTCACTTCTTGTTCCACCCGTTCCTCCATACTGCTCAACCCGGCGTCATCAATCATGCCTGCCGCCTTGAGACGGTCGGCAAAGAGCGTAACGGGATCATGTTCGCGTCCCTGTGTGACCTCGTCTTTCGGACGGTAGCGGTCGGGATCAACGACGGAGTGGCCGCGAAAACGGTAGCTGACGGCCTCGATCAGGCTCGGTTCGCGGTCAGAGCGGGCAATTTCGGCGGCGCGGCGCACGGCGTCACGCACAGCAAGCGGATCATTGCCATCCACGCGCTCGCTACGCATATCGTAGGCCGCGCCCTTGCGGTACAACTCACCGACCGCCGAACCCTTATCGACGCGCAAACCCATGCCGTATTGATTGTTGACAATAAAATAGACGATGGGCAGGTGGTAGATTTTGGCGAGGTTCAGCGATTCGTGAAACGCGCCTGTGTTGGTTGTGCCATCGCCCATCTGACAGCCGACAATCTCGTGGGCATCACGATAGGCCAGCGCAAAGGCCGCCCCCGTTGCCAGCGGCAGTTGACCGCCGACAATACCGTAGCCGCCCATGAAGTGACGGTTGATATCGAAGAGGTGCATGGAGCCACCACGCCCTTTCGAGCAGCCGGTAACTTTGCCGAACAACTCGGCCATCACCGCTTCAGGAGTGATGCCACGCCCAATGGCATAGCCGTGCTCGCGGTAGTTGGTATAGACGTAATCGGTCGGTTCCAGCCCGGCGCAGAAGCCAACAACGGTGGCCTCTTCTCCCAGATTGAGATGGCAATAGCCGCCAATGCGCGCCTTTGTATACATCTCGGCGGCCTTTTCTTCAAAGCGGCGAATCAGCAGCATCAGGTGATAGTAATCAAGCAAGGTTTCGCGGCTTTCACCCTGATCGAAACCCGCATTATCTGTCACTGTTGGCTGTGTGCGTTGTTGTGTATCCATAGTCTGTCCTGTAGCTTTCTATTGTAGCTGGGTATGTTAACTTATGAACCAGGCGGCTCTGGTTCGTTGGTGGCTGCGATGGCGGCGGCTCCGCAGCGAGGACATTGCTCTGGCGGCCTCTCTCCGTGTGCGATTTCGCCGCACACGGGGCAAAGCCAGCGCTGCGCGACTATTCGCACCACGTCGGAGCGGCTGACAATGCCGACCAGCTTCCCCTGCTCGAGCACGGGCAAACGCCGCACACGTTCGTGGACAAGAATATGGCTGGCCGTGTCCAGGTCGGTATCGGGCGTGACGCTGATGATCTCGTGTGTCATGATGTCGCCAACCGATTGACCTTTCTTTGCAATGACATCATACTCGGTCACTACACCCACCACGTGACCATCGCCGTTGACCACCGGCAGACCGCTGATGTGGTGATGAGCAAGCAGCCTGGCAGCCTGTTCTCTGGTCTGATTTTCTGTGATCGTGATGACGTTTCTAGTCATCACGTCTCCAACATTCATTGCTTTTCTCCCCTTTCTGGCATAAATCCCTGTCACGTCTTTGTCGATACACATTGTATAACAACCGGCTTGAAACATGGTAGCAAAGAGGGCAGCTTTCATTAAGAACAGACACGAATGGCGATGCTTACTCGTTTCCAGAAGGTGGGAGCTTGCGGGTTCTCTCGGTGGACGGTGGGACAAAGCGATAGCCGACACCCGGCTCGGTGAGCAAGGTGCGCGGATTGGCCGGGTCGGCTTCGAGCTTCTGGCGCAGACGGTTGATATAGACGCGCAGGTACTCGGCCTCACCGCCGTATTCGGGTCCCCAGATGCTTTGCAACAAGACGCGGTGGGTGAGCACCTTGCCGGAGTGGGTAATCAATTGCTTCAGCACGGCAAACTCCGTGGGCGACAGCCGCACCTCTTCGCCCCGCAAGCGCACGATGTGTCCTGATAGATCAACTTCGAGATCGCCAAAGCGTTTGATGTCATCAGCCATTGGCACGACTTCCCACTGGGTGCGACGCAACACGGCGCGCACGCGAGCGAGCAGTTCCTCCACGCCGAACGGCTTGGTCAGGTAATCGTCCGCGCCGAGATCGAGCGCGGCCACCTTCTCGCTCTCGGCATCCAGCGCGGTCAGCACGATAATCGGCACAACCGAGTGCTCGCGCACACGGCGACAGACTTCAAGGCCGTCCATGCGCGGCATCATGATGTCGAGAATCAATAAATGCGGCTCCTCGCGTTCCCAGAGGGCAAGGGCCTCCAATCCATTGCTGGCTTCGAGCACCTCAAAGCCGCGTGCGCGCAGGTTGCGACTGACAAAGTCGCGCAGCGCCGCTTCATCTTCCGCGAGCAGAATGCGCCTTGACCTCATAGTCATACGCTCCCCCGTTCTCCGGTCGAAATTTCTGCTGGCAGCTTAGCGGTTTGTCTGCTGCTCACAACCGGCAAGGCAAGTGGCAGCGAGAACGAGAAGGTGGTTCCCCGCGTATCCCGCGCATCGCTCTCCACCCAGATCGTCCCGCCATGCGCCTCAATGAACGCTTTGCAGATAGTCAGGCCGAGGCCCGTGCCGCCCGAACGCTGCTGGCGACCATGCTGCGCACGGTAGAAACGCTCGAACACATAGGGCAGTTCTCCGACAGCAATGCCGGGTCCGTTGTCCGCGATGGAGACGACCAGCATAGCATCGCGTCTGGCGGCACTGATGCGTACCTCGCCATCGCCATAGACCAGCGCGTTGGCAATCAGATTGTGGAACACGACCTCGATGCGCCCGCTGTCGACATCGACCAGAGGCAGGTCGTCGGGGAGAGATAGCGTGATAACCTGTCCTGGCTGCCTCAGTCGCTCAACAACCTTCTCCATCAGTACCTTCACGCTGGCAGGCATCCGGTTGAGCAGCAGCAGCCCGGCCTCCTGTCGCGAGAGGTCAAGCAGATTGCTCACCAGCTGCGCCAGGCGGTCGGCCTCGTCGCTGATCGTCTGAAGAAAATACTGCTGGTCAGCCAGAGACCAGACCACGTCTCCCTGGAGCAGGGTCGAGGTATAGCCCTTAATAGCCGCCAGCGGTGTGCGCACCTCGTGGCCAACGGCAGCCAGCAGCGTCGTCTTGAACTCGTCGAGTTCGCGCTCTCGCGTCACATCGCGCAGCAGCAGGCCGCGCCCGATGGGCTGGCCCGCCTCGTCGTCCACATCGAACAGGCGTAAATGGATGACATGCCGCCGGTCATCGCGCCGAATCTCCACCACCAGTTCAGCGGAAGACTCGGCCTGCGCCAATACGCGCTCGCAAGCCGCCGCATCCACTGCATCGGACTGAAGCGCGGCGTAGAGCACATCGATGGGGCGGCGCACCAGCGCCTCGCTGGCAAGGCCCACGATGGCGCTGGCCCCCTGGTTGGCATACAGCACCATGCCATCGATGCCCGTCAGCACCAGACCATCGCTCATGCTACCCATGATCGCTTCCAGCTTCTGCTTCTCCTCCGATGCCTGCCGGTACAGCCGTTCGTTCTCCTGGGCCACCTCGCGCAGGCGTTCATCGCTGCGTTCATAGAGCACCGCGTGCTCCCAGGCCAGCGTCGCGTAATTCGCGAAGGTCAGCAACAGGTCGATCTCGTTCGGCTCGAAGGGGTGCGGCTCGGTACGATGCACGAGCAGAACCACGCCTCCCGCGTGCCTGCTGATAATGGGGATCGCCAGGACTGCTCGAAAACCTTCATCATAGGAAAGCACAGGCCAGGTCTCGCCCGGTCTGAGCAGTTTCTGCACGGGCTTGTTAGAGTGAAGCGCCTGTACCGCCGACGAACTGGCGTTTTCAGGGGGCAAAGCCAGCATCTGATTGTAATGTTCATCATGCCCTTCGCTGACCAGCACGCGCAGCACGCCCTGCTCGTCTGGCAGCAGCACGGCAGCGGCCTGCACATCCACAATTCGCTGCGCCTCGCGAATGATCTTACTCACCACCGCTCGCGGCTCAAGCGAGCCGACGACGGCGTTTGAGGTTTCCAGCAACGTGCGCAATTCGCCGAGCTTTTCCAGCCCGTCGCGCTCCAGGCGAACAAGCGAGCGCGCCAGGTCTCCCACTTCGTCAGCGCGCTCCGCCAGCTCTGTGGTCTCCACCGGAAGCGCCTGCTCAGAGGTAGGCAAAGACTGGTGCTCAATGGCAAGTGTGTGGAGAGGGCGAATAACCCGGCTCAGTAGAATCAGCCAGAACAGCAGGCCACCAACGGCGAAGAGCAGTGCCGCCGTGAGCAGCCAGAGGTGAAGCTGCGTGACGACGGCCAGCGCCTCGCTGGCCGGTCGCTGCACGATTACGGCCCAGCCAGCGCCAGGGACGGGAACGGCGCTGAAAAGCCAGTCCTGCCCATCGCTGCCCGGCCCAATACGCGAAGCTACCTGCCCTTGTAGCGCCGCATCGGCTCCTGGCAATTGATCCTGCACGGTCTCCAGTATCCGCCGGTGATCGGGCGTAGCGATAAGTTCGCCGCGATCATCGATAATGCTAATCATGAGGTGCCGACCCAGGCTCTGCTGTGCCTGAACGACGGTGCTGAGCGGTTCGCTCAGGTCAACGAGGGAGATATTCGCCGCGACGATGCCGAGTAGTGTTCCATTGCTTGCGCGCACCGGGTCGGCGATAATCACGCCCGCGTTGAGGCTGGTTTCAGCCGCGATGCCCACGTCAAAGACTGGGCCGCTGGCTATACGAGCGTTCTGGACAATATCGGGTGGCGAAAACTCCGAGCCTATGCCAGCATTGTTCTGCGGCCAGGAAACGCGCAAGCCGCCCAGGGGATCGAGCCAGTAGACATAATCCACATCCCCACGAGCGGACTGCCAGGCTTGGAAGGTTCTCATCATGGCCTCTGGCGTCTTGTCCTGACGGGCGAGTGAACCAAGCGCAACCAGTGCGCTCTCGGCATCACGCAGTTGAAGACTGGTTACGAGCGCGATCTCCTGTGCCAGAGCCTGGTCCGCGGCCTGGGCGTCACTGCGTACTTTCTGCTCGATCAGCGTGTTGACCCCTACACCCGCGATCAGCACAACGACGACAAAGAGCAGATAGACGCTCAATAATTGAACCAGGAGCGATCGACGCGCAACATGCACCATAACCAGTACTCCTCGCTGAAGCCCACCAGATCATCCACCTTTTATTCTACCACTTGTGGTCTACACGGAACTCACGTAGGGGCCGATTGATCGCGCCCACCGTCGATTTATCGGCCTGTAGAGGGGGCCGATAATGAATGTTAACACCCAAAACCGGTTTTGTCATTCTGAGCGCAGCGAAGAATCTTCGAGGGGTGAGGCAGATTCTTCGCTGCGCTCAGAATGACAGCTCCCTACCGATCTTGGTCGTGAAAATTCATTATCGGCCCGCTCCCCTGGCCGATCAATCGCGGCCCTACGTGAATTCCGTATCCGCATGATTTGTCAAACTCCATAATCACGACCATGCGTTTTTAGCTCAATGGCACAATCTGTCCAGCAACCACAAAACAATGCTCGTAGGCGAACAGGCCCACCAGCGCGAATATACCCGCGAAGCCGAGCAGTGCGGGTTGTGCTCCCGGCACAAACAGAGCCACAATTATCATG